>JACQSS010000005.1 GCA_016211195.1 Candidatus Woesearchaeota archaeon | reverse complement strand
CTTTAATTCTATAAAGATGATTATAGAAATGGGCAAATTTAAAAAGACAAGGCCCATAGTGCTGGTATGGACATCATCGAGCGGCATGTGCAGGAAATTGGCCAGTCGCTGCTGGTCACCCTACCCAAAGATTGGGCCAGGGCATTGAACCTGAGAAAAGGCGCGATTGTCAGGATGGTTGTCTCAGGGAGTGGCGTTCTATCCATTGCACCCGATATTGCCAAAACCAGCACGAAGCGTGAGGCGACGCTTGTGTATGACCGTTATTTTACACGCCGCTTTTTCCGGGAGTATTTTGCCGGGAATGAAACAATAATTGTCCTGTTTCAAACGTCGTCACCAGATCGGGAGCAGCTCTACACCTTTCTGCGCCGGTTCATGAACGCACAGATCATTGAAGAAAATGAGCGGAAAATAGTAATACGCATTTTTAAGATAGATGAGCTGACAATGGAGGAATGCCTCAAACGCATGTACTTCCTCTCTTTGAATATCATGGACGGGCTCCTTTCAACTGAAGCAGCAGCCAGTCTGGAAGAGATGAGGGATACGCAGACAAGGTTCTACTACCTGTTAGTCATGCTGGTACGGCGTTTCCTGACTGAGGGCACGTTTGCCCAAGGTCAATTCCCGCTTGTGCGGGCTCTTGACTTCCGTATGGTTGCGGAGAAGATGCAGCGCCTGAGCGAGTTCCTCCTGTCAATAGGTAAGATTGATCCTGCAACCGCTGAAGCACTTCGGGCGCTACGGACATTGTATGCGAAGATTTTCAACCACTTCCTCACTGTCGATTATGAGGGAGCTGTGACTGCGTGGGATGCTATTGTCCTGCTGGAAAAAAAGCGGGTGCCAAAGATTGCCCCAGCTGTGCGGTATGTGAAGGATATCTCCATGCTGGTCAGATAGCGGCTACGCCAGAAAACCTTGCCCTAAAACAACTTTCCTCCCTGATAACTACTCTGTTTCTGCTCAGTATACTGCGCTGTTCCCTTCAATTCAGAAAAAGACAACTGCGCAAACCGTGCGCCGAGTTCAATCTCCCCATCAAGGAATGGCAGTAAAAGAAATGTAAGATAGCCACGATAGCCCGCTTCACCGAATGTGCAGCCAAGGAGTGATTGCGTCAGCCGGAACAAGGAACTCCGTGCAGTGATATGGATCATGAGGCTCACTGGTGTCTTGACTTCTTCGCAGCATACGACAAGGTATGGCTGGAGCCGTTCAAGAGTCACGCAGCCGTTCCTGACAATGCGTTTTTCAGGGATATCGTAGCCATGCAGCCTGTTTTCAAAGCCTTCGAGGACCGCAGCCTTTCCAAGCACTGGTGGCTTGTTGTGTTCCTTGGCAATGGCCAGCTTCCCGGCATTCCGTACTTCAATAACGCCTGCAAGCCGTACATCAAAGCCGTTGGCAGTCAGTTGACCGTCGAGATCTGCAAAGTTTGATACCAGGTCCTGCTTCATGATCATCTGTTTCAGGACATCGCGGCTGAGATGCATGGTAAAATCCAGCATGGTGCATTATATATTCTTTTTTGAGCCTGACCAAGGGACGACAACAGAAAACCTTATGTATCTTTTTCATCTGGGAGAAAGCAATGGCACACAGAATCGAGCGGGCATCGATGATTCCTGATACCCGTTTCTCTCTTCTCCAGAAAAAAACGCCCGCAACGATTGTGGGCCTGACGGACATATACACCATTGACAAAACGCTCTCCGGGAGCGACCTCGAGAAATGTGTCCAGTCGCTGACACACCCCATTACAGAAAAATCAGTGGTTGATGCATACCACATGCCCCCTGCGTTTGATTGGGCTGTTGAAATCGGCTTTCTCCCCGGCGTGACAGACAATGTGGCGGCTACTGTCCGGCGGACCGTTGAAGATTGCCTCGGGAAACCATTTGCCTGCAATGAAAGAGTCTACACATCGCAACGGCTGTATCTGATTGGCTCTGAACAAGATGCCAGAACCCTTGCGCAGTTGCTGGCAAATCCTCTTATCCAACGGTTTTCTGTCTGGGCTCATGACCATCCCCAGTCCCTGCCGCTTCCTCTCGTGGCACTTGACATGAACAATGTCGTGACAAAGATAGACCTCGGCATTCCTGATGAGGATCTTGCGCAGCTTGGAATGGCTGGTATTATCGACCAATCAGGAAGCCGCGGTCCGTTGGCGCTTGACCTTCCGTCGATGAAAGCAATCCAGTGTTATTTTCATCGCCAGAACCGGCAACCGACTGATGTGGAATTGGAGGCCATTGCGCAGACATGGTCAGAGCATTGCAAGCATCGGCTCTTCAGTGCAAGGATAGACGACGTTGATGGCTTGTATCAGACATACATCAAAGGTGCGACCCGGAAAATAGCATCTCCATTGTGTGTATCTGTGTTTACAGATAATTCAGGAGCCATTATCTTTGATGATACGTATCTCGTGACGCATAAAGTGGAGACGCACAATAGTCCTTCTGCACTTGGGCCATTTGGTGGGGCAGTGACGGGCATAGTGGGTGTCAATCGTGATGCACTTGGTTTTGGCAAAGGCGCAAAGCCCATTATCAATACGTATGGATTCTGTTTCGGTTTACCAGAAGATAAACAGCAGCTTTTCCGGGCGCAGAACATGCCAGCCATACTCCCACAGCAAATTATGGAGGGGGTTATTGAAGGTGTCCGTGCCGGTGGCAATTGTTCAGGTATCCCAACACCGCAAGGATTCATGCTTTTTGATGTGCGGTACAAAGCAAAGCCACTGGTGTTTGTTGGTACTGTCGGTTTCATGCCCCGCATAATGAACGGACAGCCCAGCCATGAAAAGAAGGCAATACAGGGGGACTCCATAGTTATGGTGGGTGGCCGTGTCGGAGCTGATGGCATCCACGGTGCAACATTCTCTTCACAGGCACTGCATGCGGGAAGCCCGGCGACTGCTGTACAGATTGGTGATCCGATTACGCAGAAGAAAATGACTGATGCCCTCCTTGAGGCGCGGGATAAAGGACTCTATCAGAGCATCACTGATAATGGGGCGGGTGGACTTTCCTGTTCTGTCGCGGAAATGGCCCGTGAGAGCAATGGCTGCACAGTAGAACTGGACAAAGTACCCACGAAATATCCGGGCCTCGCACCATGGCAGCTCTGGATTTCAGAGTCCCAAGAACGGATGACACTCGCTGTCCCGCCCAAAAAAAAAGAAGAATTTCTCTCGCTGATGCAGCGCCGTGGTGTTGAGGCGACTGTCATTGGTACGTTTACCTCGTCGGGCAAATGCATCGTTGCATATGGCCGTGAGCAGGTCATGGACATTGACCTTGACTTTCTCCATGATGGCGCGCCGAAACTGCAGCGACAATCTACATCCAGCGTCGTCACGCATGAGACACCTCCCCCGATGCAAGGCAGCCTTACAGAACAACTGCTGCAGTTGCTCGGCCGGCACAATGTGTGCAGCCGTGAGTTCATCTCTGTCCAATATGATCATGAGGTGCAGGGCGGGTCAGTCATCAAGCCCCTGCAGGGTGCAGGGCGTGTCAATGGCGACGCGACCGTGACACGGCCGCTGCTTGATTCGTACAAAGGCATCGCGTTATCACAGGGTGTTTTTCCGTCTTATGGGGATATTGATCCTTATGCAATGGCGTCCTGTGCAATTGATGCAGCTATCAGGAACATCATCGCTGTGGGCGGACGTCTGGATCGCATCGCCCTGTTGGATAACTTCTGCTGGTGCAGCCCGGATGAACCAGAACGCCTCTGGCAGCTGAAGCGTGCAGCATTGGCGTGCTATGAGACTGCTGTGGCCTATGGGACTCCGTTCATTTCAGGAAAGGACAGCATGTTCAATGATTTCCGGGGCTATGATGACCAGGGAAACCCTGTGAAGTTATCTATTCCTCCGACATTGCTCATCTCGTCGCTCGGGATTGTTGATGACGTCCATCAGTGTGTTACCATGGATTTCAAGCGACCTGGCGACCGGCTCTATCTTGTCGGAAAAACGGACGATGAATCGGGTGGGTCTGAGTACAATCGCATGAGAAGTGAGCAACTCGGTAAGCAATGTCTGGGCAACAATGTACCTCTAGTTCATTGCCAAACCAATCTTCCAATTTACCGCCTCATGCACGATGCAATCGCGCATGGTCTTCTTTCCTCTGTGCATGCACCCGGGATAGGGGGTTTGGCAGTATCACTGACCAAATGTGCGGTTGCTGGACAGCTCGGTGCGCTCGTCGATCTTTCTGCTTATGACCTCCCAGCTGAAAAATTGCTCTTCTCAGAGTCTGCCGGCAGGTTTCTTGTTACTGTGCCTAGCACGAAATGCAAGGACTTTGAAGAACTCTTGCAGGAGCATGCTGTTCTTATCGGGTACGTTACGAATGGTCCGGTGGCGGTGTATCATGATGCGATCCGTTTTGTGGACACAGATGTTGCACGCCTTGAGCAGGCGTATAAAGCGAGGTTTGCATCATGGTAAATGTTCTTATCCTTGCGGGCTATGGCATCAATTGCGAGCAGGAAACAGCGTATGCATTTGCCAAAGCGGGTGCACATACAACGGTCATGCATCTCAATGATGTCCTTGAAACGAGATGTTTCCCCGAGTATCAGGTTCTCGTCTTTCCCGGTGGTTTCTCTTATGGCGATGATACTGGGTCGGGCAAAGCGCTCGCCAACCGGTTGCGGAATACCTGCTGGCAGGAACTGTGCGATTTCGTGAGCAAAGATAAACTAGTCATTGGTATCTGCAATGGCTTTCAGGTCATGACCTGTCTTGGTCTCTTGCCATCACTGGGAACATGTTCTGTTGCATTGACCCACAACACGAGTGCGCGGTATGAATGCCGGTGGGTGGAGCTTGCTGTCACTTCTGATAAGTGTGTCTTTACCCGTGGAGTAAATGGTTTGGAACTTCCTGTTGCACATGGTGAGGGACGGTTCTATGCACAGGAATCCGTGCTGAAACAGCTCAAACAAAACGGTCAGATTGTCTTGCGCTATGCACATGGGGGCATGCCTGCTCAAGGTGTCTTTCCCTTTAACCCTAATGGGTCGCTTGACGATATCGCTGGAATTTGTGATTCTTCCGGGAGAATCTTTGGCCTGATGCCGCATCCTGAGCGGTACGTTGCTATGACGCAGTATCCTCTCTGGTGCGGAGGAGACGGGAAGAGAGAGCCATATGGGCTGCAGCTCTTCAGAAATGCAGTGGAGTATTTTTCATGAACGTATTGGTCATTGGCTCTGGCGGTCGTGAACATGCACTGGGCTGGAGACTCGCGCAGAGCAGTGCCGTGTCCTGTGTTTATTATGCTCCGGGCAACGGTGGAACTGCCGAAGGGAAATGCAGGAATGTGTCCCTGCTCCAGTTTAGGGACATTGCTCAATTCATTACTGCGGAGCACATTGGCATGACTGTTGTCGGTCCAGAGGCGCCGCTGGTAAATGGTCTTGTTGATTTTCTGTATCAGCATGGCTGCAAACGTGTCTTCGGGCCAACGCAGAAGGCAGCACAGCTTGAGGCAGACAAGTTTTTTTCTTATGGGCTCATGTCACGATTGTCCATTCCGCAGGCGATGGCGAAGATGTGTTATTCACTCGACGAAGCATTCACAGTGATACGGAATCATCCCACAGAACAGGTCGTCATCAAGGCCCGCGGACTGACCGGTGGAAAAGGTGTTGTAGTCTGCGACAGCAAGGCACAGGCATTGTCTGAGATGGTCGCCCATGCTGCGACGTATGGACCAGAAGTGCTCATTGCTGAACGATTGTCTGGGGAGGAATTCTCTGTTTTTGGGATTAGCGATGGTGAACGAGTACTTCCCCTTAAATTGTCTGTGCAGGACCATAAACGGTTATTGGACGGAGATACTGGGCCAAACACGGGGGGCATGGGTGCATATTGTCCAGCCCCCGTTGCGCCTTCAAGCATGGTACAGTCCATTGCAGATTCCGTCATGACACCACTTGTGCAGCAGATGAAAGCCGATGGTATCGTGTACAAAGGTTTTCTCTACGCGGGCATGATGCTGACTGCTGCAGGTCCAAAAGTGCTTGAATTCAATGTCCGCTTTGGCGATCCTGAATGCCAGGCTGCCATGATGATGGTCACGAATCTTGCAGAAGTGATTGCATCAGCGCTTGACGGACACCTGCAACCGCTCGACTGCCGTCCAGGCGCAGCATGCTGTGTTGTTCTTGCATCATCCGGTTATCCGGGACCGTTCAAAAAAGGGCTGCCCATCACAGGGATAATAGAGACAGAGTCTGTCAAAGTCTTTCATGCAGGGACTCGGGCTGAGCACGGGTTGTTGTCTACAGATGGTGGTCGGGTGCTTGGCGTCACTGCATATTCTCCGCAGGGTATCGCATCTGCCCGTGCCCAAGCGTATGATGCAGCTAGCAGCATCTCCATTCCCGGTGGATTCCATTATAGAACGGATATTGCCAGCCGTGCACTGCGCAAAGTACGCTACTAAAATTCACCTCTCGGCACAATCACCTGCAGTGGATGGTGGCTGAGGCGGATAACTGCTGTCTTGCCACGCGAAAACGCGTATTCTTCCCATGAATCACTGCTTGCATAGCCCTCTGCATCATGCAGAGAATGGATGATGAGTTCCTCCCCCGGCAATACGTCACCGGCAAACGGCATGGGTTTTCTCCTGTATCGATAGGGTTCAGCAATAATGAATGCTGCCTTTTGTGTCGTCTTCGCAAATTGGTTGCCATTGGGGTAAAAATATCTGCCAGCAGAGTCATACCATCCTGTGCTTCCTGCGCCTGTAGCAATGATAATGCCTGAGCTTTTCTGCTCGTATTCCCTGCCCCGGTAGACCAGCACATATCGTGACATATCTTTCCTGAGCCGCTCGCCAAAGAAATACTCACTGGTCGCTGATGCTAATGCAATGTTGCCTATTGTTGCCTGCAGCCGCGGCCATTGTTCTGTGCTGTATGCCCCATGTTCAAGATGATCAGCGATCATCTCAAGGTCAGTCCATGGACACAGTGCGCCGACGCTTCTTCCCGGATCTGCATTGACGCCCATAAGCTGTGCATTACCCACGAAATGGCTGGTGTAGGTAAAGCTATTATCCCCACCAAAGGAGATGACGAGGTCATAGCATTTTATTGGCGTGGTCAGGTCATGCATGCTCATCAATGTGGCCTGTGGAAAGAGTTCCTTTAACCGTTCGCGCGAGACAAGCTGCCGCTCGTGACTGCTGAGGATTGCCTGCAGGTTTGCATGCTCGCCGTTGTACTTGGCAAGCAGCTCATCATGCGACAGGCCGAATTTCTGCTGCTCATACTCGTATTTCGAGTTTTTCGTGACAATGATTATTTTTTTCATGTGTCCCTTCCCAGCAGGAGCATGCGCTGGAGCGCAGCCAGTGCTTTTATTCTTATCTCTTCCGGTACTGCTATCTCATAACGGTCTTTCTCGAGCGCCTGCCTTACTTTCTCGATGGTCACTGCTTTCATGTACGGACACACGCAGCTGTTGTCACATGTTTTGGACACTTCGGTAAATGGATAGACTTTTTTCTCTGGAAACATGCGTTGGATCATCTGCACAAGACCAAGCTCTGTGCCGATAATGAATTCATTTTTGCTGCTTGCTTTGACATAGTCCACCATGCCAGATGTGCTGAGCACTGCATGAGCAAGTGCAGTAACATCCGGATTACATTCGGGGTGGACAATCACCTCTGCATCTGGGTGTAGCATCATTGCATACTCAAGCATGTCCACAGACATTGCCTTGTGCACCGGGCAGTACCCTTCCCATGGAATGAGCTTTTTCCTTGTCTTGGGTTGGGTATTGTAATAAAGGTTTTTGTCCGGTGCAAGCAACACAGTCTCGCCATAAGCAGCTTCAACTGCCTTTAATGTGTTCGTCGATGTGCAGATGATATCAGCTTCAGCTTTCACTGCAGCGGGAGAGTTGATATACAGCACAAGGGGCAGCCCCGGATACTGCGCTTTCCATGCGCGCACACCATTGGCTGTTATGGTCTCTGCAAGGCCGCAGCCCGCATCGAGCGTCGGCAAGAGAACCTTTTTTGAGGGGTTCAGTATCTTTGCTGTCTCTGCCATGAAATGGACCCCACAGAAAACAATAATCGGGTGTGTTGTCTTGGTCGCAGCCAGACTCAATGCATATGAATCTCCGACTATGTCTGCAATGAGGTGTATCTCAGGCCGCTGGTATGTATGGCAGAGCACAAGGGCATGGCGCTCTTGTTTGAGGCGTTTAATCGCATCGATGTGCTTCTCCAGCTCTGTTCCATCGTCAGTTATTTTCGGCGTCTCCATTGCAGGTACTCCTCAAGGCGTTTGTCGTGGTCAAAGGCAAGTGGATAGGGTATCCTGCTTACGGCAAAGACACGTGCATCTGCGGCATCATCTCCTCCATAAGGGATGCCTTGTGCACGGGCAACATAGCCAACGCTGTTGACCGGTCCACGAGGATCGCGGCCCGGATCCGAATAGGCATGAAGCTGCTCAACCAGAGTAAGATCAAGCCCCGTCTCTTCGCGTCCTTCACGGACAGCAGTCTTCTCAAGGCTTTCACCCCACTCCTGAAATCCGCCGGGTAATGCCCACTTATTTTCATAGGGTGCATGGCCTCTCCTGATGAGGACTATGCCCTGCATATCTCTCCCATCATAGACTTCGATGATGAGGTCAACTGCTGTTGGTGGATTCTTGTCGGTCATCTTTCATCACCTCATGTCTTTCCCAAACATAATGTCCTGCGTTATGGCAAAACGTACTCCTTTTTTTGTCCATGAGTCCAGCATCTCCTGCAAGGGCAGGTTGGGCAGTTCCTTGATGGCGTCCCGGACAACGATAACGTCAATGCCACGAGTCAGCAGGCCAGTGACTGCATAATGCACACACACATTCGTTGCGACGCCATACACAATGGCCCGTTCTGGTTCAATAATGTCCACGATCCGGTTTGCATATGGATTGCCGGCAAAGATGTCAAATGCATCTTTATACAGGATCAGTCCTGCATCCCATGTCCGGTCTGCCAGCGCCCCGATGGTCTTTTCTTCGAGCCGGGCATCCCTCCAGTCCACTGCAAAAGCGTCCTCTGGGCAGGTAGCAGGCACGAAATCTGCTCCCCTCGTATCTATCAGGCAGTGCGGGGGAAAGGTTGTCTTATAATCTGGTGTCGCTGATAATTCCTGTGACATAGGTGTGTGCCAGTCTGCGGTGTTAACGACCAGCAGATTTTTGACATGGGCATACCGCGTCAATTTCTCCAGATTGCCCTCGATAGTCTCTGCGCCCGGCACATAGAGTGCACCATCTGGACGCATGAAATCGTACTGGGTGTCAACATTCCAGAAAATCGTTTTCATGGTGCTCCCCCCGTTATCCTCCTTGATAAATCCAGCAGGCTTTGTGAGCATATCATTGCATAAGGGACTGCATGTACCTGTTTTACAGTTTCTGACAATCGGCTGACGCACAGCAAGCTATAATCCCTGATGTCATGCAATGATGGTCTTTGCCTCACGCGTTCTCCGTTTCTCACGACGGCTTCGAGCAATGGAATTCCATCCATGCGTTCATGGCTGAGCGCCAGCACATCATGATCAGCAAGCCGGTACACCTGTTTTGTCCCGGGATAAGTGGTCTTCTCAGCAGATCGTTTCATCTTTGCTCCATTCCCATCCTCGACAAGTTTATAGACCCCGGAAATGGCTGCAACCGGCTTTGCAGTGATAAGTTCAGTGCCCACACCAAATCCATTGATGGGCGCTCCTTGCATGAGTAATTCATTGATTTTGTATTCGTTCAGGTCATTGCTTGCAATAATGCTCACTGATGTGAGTCCCCGTGCATCGAGCAGTGCCCTGACTTTTTTGGACAGCTCAAGCAGATTGCCTGAATCGAGCCGCACTGCGCCAAGCTGGAGACCCCGTTGTTCCATCTCTTTGCCGACAATGGCAGCATATTCTGCGCCCAGGATGGTGTCATACGTGTCAATGAGCAGAGTCGGTTTGTTTGGAAATGTTGCAACGTATGCCCTAAATGCATCAAGTTCAGACGGATAACTCATTACAAAGCTGTGTGCATGAGTTCCAGTGATGGGAATTCCATACACCATCCCGGCTTTGACATTGCTCGTTGCCGCAGCACCGCTGATGTAGGCGGCGCGCGCTCCTTTCATGCCTGCGTCTTCTTCATGAGCCCTCCGCAAACCAAAATCAACGACACGTGAACCGTGTGCAGCATGAACAATTCTGCTTGCTTTGGAAGCAATCATGGTCTGGAAATTGATTGTGTTGAGAAGCATGGTCTCCAGCAACTGACCTTGCGTCCGCGGAGCAGCGACTTGTATGATGGGTGTGTTTGCGGTCACCGGTGTCCCTTCCCGTACTGCATTGATGTCTCCAGTGAACTGGAATGTGCGAAGCGTTTCCAAGTACTTGTTTGAGAAGAGATTCTGGCTTCTCAAGTACGCGAGATCATCATCGCTGAATCGGAGGTTCATTGCATCATCAATGGCATCTTCTATACCATTGGCAATGAAATAACCCCAATCAGTGGGCAGGTGGCGGATGAACAGCTCAAATGTCGCCCGGTCGTCCTTGCTACTTTCTGCATAGGCAGCATTCATCGTCAGTTGATACAAATCTGTCAGAAGTGCTTTGCTCATGCTTCCCCCTCCATGATATGGGCCATCCGGACCATGTCCAGATAGTGCCCCCCAAGACAATATTCCTCTTTGAGCAATCCTTCTTGTTGAAAACCACACTTTTCATAAATGTGTCGTGCCTTGGCATTGCGTGCCAGCACAACCAGCCAGACTTTATGAAGACTCAGCGCATTGGCCTCTTTCATTATTCCCTTTATTGCCCACTGCGCAAAGCCCTTTCCCCAATAATCTTTCCTGCCAATAATGATAGCCAGCCGTGCTGTCTTATTTGTCCAGTTGATCTCATGCAGCCCGATATTGCCGATGTACGTCCCATCGACATCTATTGCATAGACTCGGTCTGTCTTGCTCGTGAGCATCTTCTGGACATATGCTTCTTCCTCTGCACGGGTCGTCTGTGCTGTGAATTTTGCGAAGTTGCCGACAACCTCAGGATCATTAATCCATTGCATGATGTGATCAACATCTGCCATTGCCAATGGCCGGATAGTTAGTGTCATGTCGGCGACCTCCTTGCCTTGGGAGAAAGAAAAAGCATATCTAATACTTTCGTGTATATAATGTGAAATATGTATACTTTCACAGTTATTATTTTGGCGAGGTGCTCCGGTGCTGAGTCAATTCGTAGAGTGAGGTACCCAGTTTGCATAGCTCACCATAAACAGGCATATCATGACGGTCAACGAGAACTGACTTCCATCGCGCAGGAATCGCATGCTCCCCGTAATAAGCACCAGCCAGTGCACCCGTTACTGCCCCGCGAGTATCTGCATCGCCGCCCATATTAACCGAGCAGAGGATTGCCTCCTCCAACGTGTTGGTTGTGAGGAATGCATACACTGCGCTCTCGACGGTATCCCGCACGTGACCAGAAGTCTTCATGATAGTTAGCAGCGGAATGGCGCCGTACTGTGCAGCAAGCGACTTGTTTGTACTGATGGCATTGAGCCCATGAAGATATGCATTGGTCTTACTCCAGCCGTTGAGCATCTGCGCAAGCATCGTGTTGATGAAGATGCATGAATCAATACAGTCCTCGTGCGGGTGCGTGATGCGACTTTGGTCGCGGCTGACAGCGGTCAGGAGTTCAAGGTCATTATATGCAAAGAGCCCGGCAGGTGCGCACCGCATCACAGACCCATTTCCTGTTAATCGCAATCCCTTTTCATTGTAACCGGCCTGATCCCATGGTTGTCCTGCTTTGAGCTGCCGTATCGCTGCCCTTGTTGTTGTACCGGCACCGATCTGATTATCATCATACCAGGCGACAAAGCGTTGTGCAATATCTGCCGGATCAAAACCTTTGCGCTCGACGAGGCTTCGCGCGAGGCACAAGGTCATTTCTGTGTCATCTGTTATCTGACCCGGAAGGAGCTTATGGTAGCCGCCGCCCACCATCTCTGTAATCGGTCGTGCAACTGTCCTGCAGGGATCTTTTTGAATCTCTTCAACCGGTCCGCCTAGTGCGTCGCCGACTGCGACAGCGACAAGGCAGCCAGTGAATGCATCTTCAAGTCGTTGCATGACCTCATGAATCCTCTGTTCCTATTTGAGATTTGCGTATTCATTTTCATTTTTATGTACACATGCTATGGAAAAGAATGATAATCTTTTGGTGTATTCTCTCTCGCATGCTGACGCACAAAATAGCACTTGCCCAGGTTAATCCGACTGTCGGAGACCTCATCGGCAATGGAAGAAAGATCATCGAATACATCGGGAAGGCGAAGACACTTGGTGCTCAGCTTGTTGTGTTTCCTGAACAGGTCGTCATCGGCTACCCGGCGCAGGACTTGCTCTTGCATCATGATTTTGTGCAGGATGTCATGGGTGTCAATCAGGCCATTGCGAGCCACGCAGAAGGGATCACAGCAATTGTTGGATCTGTTGAGGCTGTCTCTCGCGGGCCAGATGGCAATGCGCTCGCCAACGTGGCGCTTGTGATGCAGAACGGAAAAATCGTGACCCGTCGGGCAAAGACGCATCTGCCTAATTATGATGTCTTCTATGAAAAGAGGTATTTCACGCCTGCAACCACCGTGTCTCCCATTATCATTAACGGCGTGCGCTATGGGCTTTCCCTGTGCGAAGACATATGGGATGACAACTATAGCAGGAAAGTGTTGCAGGAACTCATGCAGCAAGGTGCAGAAGTGCTCATCAATCTGTCAGCGTCACCTTATTACATCGGCAAGAAGGCAGTGCGGTATGGGCTTATGCAGCGCCATGCGCGGGACTGTCGTGTTCCTCAGCTTTATTGCAACATGGTCGGGGGGCAGGATGAGCTCATCTTTGATGGCGGCAGCATGCTCCTCGATGAAAACGGAGCTCTTGTGACGCAACTGCCACAGTTTAAAGAGCAGATTCTGCTTGCTACTAACAATTCCCAGCCACTCGAGACCATGCTCCGGGAAGAAGAAACGTTCGCAGCATTGACCTTGGGGGTGCACGATTATATGCACAAGAATGGGCTGCAGAAGGCAGTCCTTGGATTGAGTGGGGGCATTGATTCTGCGGTCACTGCAGTTATTGCAGCTGCAGCCCTTGGCCCAACGAATGTGAAAGGGCTTGCATTACCGTCACAATTCAACCCGCCGCAGGCATTGAGGGATGCACAACAACTTGCAGACTGGCTCGGCATTGATTTCGATGTTGTCCCTATCGGTGGTATGTATGAAAGCGCCATGAAAGAGCTTACGGCAAAGTTCGAAGGAAAACCATTTGATGTCACTGAAGAAAACATTCAGGCGAGATTGCGGATGATGGTCCTGATGGCGTATGTCAATAAGCATGGCTATGCCCTGCTGAGCACCAGCGACAAAAGCGAGACTGCACTGGGGTATACAACACTCTATGGAGACATGTCTGGTGGTCTCTCTGTCATCAGTGATTTGACCAAACCAGAAGTCTATGCACTCGCAGCATGGTATAATCAGCGTTACGGTCCCATTATTCCCCTGAGCACATTGACGAAGCCACCATCTCCTGAGCTGAAACCGGGGCAGGTCACGCCATTTGATTATAGCCGGTTATCGCCTCTTCTGGAGGGCTTGACAGAGCGGACACCAATCTCAGCCCTGCTGGAAAAAGGTTATTCCCATGATGAAGTGAACAGAATGTATCGCCGCTGGAGAGGCGCTGAATTCAAGCGCTGGCAGGCGCCCATTGCGTTGAAATGCAAACCCATTTCCTTTGGTCGCGGTCGACTGTATCCAGTTACGAACCGCTATGTCCCATCATCGCTCTAGCAATTCCTGAATAAGTGGAACTAACAAAGATGGGCATGCCCACCGATTTCGTCGACGAACGAAATATACGGTTTCAGTTCTTTGGGAATTTTTGGCTTTGATATGTTGCCAAGATATGTATGCGTTACCTTTGTCATGGTTGGCCATTTTGTGTACGTGCATGCCTTTTCAACAAGCTTTGTGCTGAATGTGGTTTCATACGCAGATAAAGGTGCTGAGCAACAGAGTATTCTGGCATCCTCCAGTTGGTCAATCACTGTAATCTCTTTGCAGGCATTATGCAATGCTTCTACTGCATCTTCAAGCGACACATTCTTCTTTGCTCCCATGGTGAACATTACTTCTTTTTTCATTTTCTCCTCCGTAACAGTTGGTGCTCATATTCGTATACCATGATGTTTTCAGTGCTCAGAGGTGAACTGAAGTAGGTTGCCTTGAGCATCTGCGGGCTGGAATGAGGACACCTGATATAAATGGAATACGTCTTTGTCGGTGCATCATATTCAGTAAAGACAAGATCACTTTCCTGTGTGCCCGTGAGCGCAACCCGCAAAGATTGTCTTGTTACTGCAAGTAATCGGCCTTCAAGATAGAGATCATGCGCACCGCTATATGTCCACGCAAGCTGTTTTCCAGTGTGTGACACATCTGTCCAAGGAATCTCTTTCCTAATTATTTGTTCGAGATTCATTTTCGTGATGGCATGAACCACGGCGCTTTTCTCCAGATGCGATATCCTCGCTCTGCCGCTGCGTCCTGCAGTGCAGCGTACTGCGAAACAGGTCCAATAAGGTGATAGAAGCCCATGTCCACCCATTGCCTTTCTTTCAGTTCTGCATAGGTTGCGACCGGCTCTTGTCGTATCGTGAACCCATGGTCTGCAATAAATGACATCGTGTCTGCTATTGGTGCTTCTAGGAGAAGATTTATTGTCATGGCAAACGTGAATAATGCCTGCCTTTTATTGTTTTTCATTCCATCTGCGGCAACAAGAGCACTTCGGCAAGATGCACTATTTTCTCGACCATGCTGCGCAGATAGAAAACCGGTTTCTTCGATGCAGTCAATGCGTCAAGCACCGGCGCAGCCTTTTTCTTCTCACCAGGCCAGTAGAGGTAATACTGGTGATAAAAGTCATTGATGCCTGCCTTTTTCTGGAAATAGCCGTCGTAGAGGAGTCGGAGCATTTTTGCCGTCAGCCCAATCTCGTCATGAAGCTTATGGGGCTCCTTGCACGCGTGCAGCTCGATGGTGAACCGCGTAATATCGTCGCCGCATTCTTCCATGACCAAGAGCGCATGGAACAAGTGCAGTTCTTCAAATCGGTCCTGCACATAGCCTTTGTTAATCATCCGGATAGCCAGATTGACGATGGCATTGAGATCAGCATCCCGCCGATAGAAATTTTTGATGAGGTCTGGTGACGAGACCATTTCCCCCAAATCATCGAGCTCTTGCAAGAGGATAAGAAAGACACGCCTGAACAGAGATGGAAAATCTTGCTCCAGCTCGCTCGGGAGACTCTTGATGAGGCAAACCCCCTTTCTGTTCTCCATAATAGCATAACCAAGGAGAGAGCGCACTGCTGTGGAGATATTGTTATATTCTTCAGGGGAATCATACTTCACGTCGACGTTGTCATAGCCGCGCCGGTAGACGGTCGTCAGAACCGTCAGTGTGGACGGCCAGTCAAGACCACGCAAATCAATGCTGATTGCCTTCTTGCGCTCTGCCGGTTTTGGGTTAATGCGTAGCCCCTGATCCTCTTCAGCGATGGATACTGAATCTCCTTTCTGGAGTCTGTGCTTCTTGACCCATCTGTACGGCAGCGCGACAGTCAGGGACGATGGGCCGTGTGCAATGAGCTTTCGTGTGTCCATGCTCGTCAGGATAATTCAGGAATATATATATTTTTCCGAAAATGGACATTGACCACCGGAAAAGTCCATCTCATTTCCATTCATTTTCTCTTCTCAACGGAGGTGCATGACGATGGCACTACGACCGGTGAGTACTATGGATAAGGATCTTGGCATTATCGGGACAGTAGCGCGGTTCAAGCCTGTGCACCATGCACATGCGCTCATGCTGGAGACAATGTGCCAGCGCGCAGCGCATGTGACCATCGGCATAGGCAGTTCTAACCGCTATAATGTGCGTAACCCGTTCACTGCCAAGGAATCGGCGGACATGATACGCCTTGTTCTCAAACCGTACACAAACTATTCATTGTTTGAGGTGCCCGACCTTGATGATGGACCAAAGTGGCGGGAACAGGCTTTGGCACTGTGGCCGGATACAACATTGTTTGTAACTGCCAACCCATATGTTGAGCTGTTGCTGAAGGACAAGTATGAGCTGAAGCACCCCATAGACCTCATTCCTGAGGAAAAACGTGTTCGTGTCTCAGGCACAATGGTACGATATGCCATGGCCCGGGGTGAACCATGGGAACATCTTGTTCCAGACCAAGTGGGCGCGTATCTCAAACAAGGCCTTGTGGAGCGATTCTGCTGTGAGTTTGGCCTAGAAACCATTGCAAAATATGCATTCGAGGGAGACCTATGACCTTCATCGGAAGTTATGAAATCATCCGCCAGATTGGCGAAGGGGGCTTTGGACGCACCTATGAAGCGAAGCATGTGCTGCTTGAAGAAAGGGCATGCCTTAAGCAGAACATCAATCTCAGTGGGGCTGATGCAGAATTATTACGACAAGAAGCAAAGCTGCTCTGGAATGTCCATCATCATTCACTGCCCGCCATGCGTGATTTCTTCAAGGCTGCTGATGGGAGTTACATCATGGCGATGTCTTTCATTGATGGGAAACCATTAGACAAGGCTATTGAGAAGCATAATGCATTGAATCCTGAGACTGTCTGCTGGATAAGCCAGCGCTTACTGAATGCGCTCTATTATCTGCATAGCTCGGGCATTGTCCATGGAGATGTCAAGCCGCCAAATGTCATTGTGCAGCCGAAGGTCCATAATGCTGTTCTCGTCGATTATGGGCTTGCATGCCTCAGGCCCACGCGCACATCGAGCGCAATAGGTTACACTGCGGTGTATTCTGCTCCAGAGATTCTTGCGGGCCGGCCACCATTGCCTGAGTCTGATCTTTACTCGTTGGGCCTGACCATGATGTACATGCTCGGTGGAGATCCAATGGCCAAGAGTTATCCTGATCATGTTCCCAAACAGCTCCAGCACTATTGTGATGGGCTCGTGAAGCATAATGCGCTTGAGCGGCCAAACTGGGATAAGGGAGACCTTATCGCCAGACTGGCTGAGGTGCGACAGGAGCTGTTCGGACGAAAATCATCGAAGGAGGAGTGAGACTATGTACAGTTGGGGAGACGATACAAAAGCGTGGAAAAATCCGGGTTCGTATGACTACGGCTCTGCACGGCGCGGCTATCTGGATGAGTTGAAGAAAACTGCGGATGTCAAAGGGCCACGGAGCTATGGCACAGGAAAAGGTCCCAACATGGCGTTGGTTGACCCCAAGGGAAAAATCATCAGCACGCAAAGCAAAAATCCCGCAGCCGTGCTTGTTGATGGCACTGGCTCCATGCAGTCATGGCCTGCCGAAATCTTTGACCGGATGCCGCTCCTGTACCAGACATTGTCAAAGTACAAGGATGATTTTGAGGTCAGCTTTTCCGTCATCGGCGATGCACGAAGTGATCAATGGCCTGTACAAGTTACTGACTTTGGCAAAGGGCCTGTGCTTGATGATTATCTCAAAGCAGTCCATGCAGAAGGGGGCGGCGGTCCCGGCATCAGGGAAAGCTATGAGCTCTGGGCCTATTATATGCTTGAGCATTCGAAGACGCCCAATGCCACAGCACCGTTCATGTTCATCATGGGCGATGAGAAATTCTATGAGACTGTGAACCCGGAGCAGGTGAAGCATTATCTGGGAGATGCGATGCAGCCAGCAGATGCCAAAGCTGTCTGGAAGGCGCTTGGCCAGCGATATGACATTTACCTGCTGCGGAAGCCCCTCGAGGGGTATGATAAAGAAGTCGAAGCGCAATGGGCAGATGCCATCGGCAAGCAGAAAATAATCCCGCTCTATGATCCGATGCGTGTGGTTGATGTGGCAATGGGGATTGTTGCGCGGTCATGGGGTAATTTCGGCGACTTCAGTAAAAATCTCAGTGCGCGGCAGGATCCGGAAAGCATTGAGAAAGTCATGCTCTCGCTCCGCGCAACGCCGGAGATGGATACGGGACTGAAGTCGAAGCTGAAGAACGAGACACCGGCAAAGAAAAGCAAAGCATTGGGGGGAACAAAATGAGCATAGACAAAGCATACAAGAGTAGTGCTATTATTTTTGATCAGGTAAGCAGATTGCAGAATCCGGGGCTGTATGACCAGATTCGTGCTGTCACGAAGCGTGATATCGTCGTCGTTAAGGGAGCGCATGACCACGTTGAGACCTTGCTTGATACGCTGGAGGTGCCCTATGAATTGATTGATGCAGGCGCGTTGAAGAAGCATAATGGGGGCAAGGTCATCTTTGTGAACTGCAGTTCCTACAATAACGATGTGAGCAACGGGATGCTTTCATCGTTTGTGCAGGAAGGCGGTCGCGTTGTGTCAACAGACTGGGCAGTCGGTCTCATCGAGCGGGCATTTCCCAAGCGGCTGCATAAAGTTGCAGACACTACGGATGATGTGGTTGAGATCCAATGCAACACTGGCCTTGCGCGAAAACTCATCGGACTCAATTATGCGCAATGCCATCCAAAATGGTGGCTTGAAGGCGCGAGCCATATCTATGACGTTGGCCAAGGTGTTGTCCCCATCATCACCAGCAAGGAGATGGAATCGAAATATGGCAAGCCCTATGTTGCTGTCGGCTTCACAGAGGGAAAAGGGGAAGTCATCCACTTTATCAGTCATCTCGTGCTACAGCGGACGCACCTGCGGACAAAGGATGATGAAAAGGGGCTCGAGGACTTCCTTGCCAAGATGGGCGCGACAAAGACGATGGACATGGACGATGCAAAGGTCGCAGAGCTTGAGTCTGCATACAGCACGCTGAATACGCTTGCGCATCTCTGTGTCCCCTCGCCGTTGATGAACGTCACAATGAAGAGCACGTACAAGGAGGTGACGGGGGCTGCTAAGAGCAAGTCTCTTGCCCCATGACTGCCATCGTCACCGTGCCGCCGTATGCCCCGTTCATTAAGGATGTGGTGCGGCACCCGCTTGTGACGGGCTTGCGGCTCAATACCGTGATGCCGGTCAAGGAATCGCTTGACGACGTGCTCAAGCGGTTGCAGGACTATGAGAAACCGGTCTGGATTGACCTAAAGGGACGGCAGTTACGGACGGTCGGGTATTGGACGCCGCCATTTACTGAAGTCAGGATAAGCCACCCGATCACGGTGAAGACACCAGTCACTGCATATTTTGGCAATGGCCGTGAGTCCGCGACCGTGGTTGCTGTCGATGGAGATCGGCTCATCTTTCTTGAGGGGCCGCAGCGGACTGTGGGGCCCGGAGAATCGATTAACATCGTTGATTCCTCCCTCTCCATAGACGGGTATCTGACCAAGATGGATTTGGCATATGTCGCAGCAGCAGCAAAGCTGGGCATGCATCAGTTCATGCTTTCGTTTGTGGAGAGTGCACAGGACCTTACACAGCTCCGGGGCCTTGACAAGGATGCTACCATCATCGCAAAGATAGAATCGCAGAAGGGGTTGCAGTATGTTAAGACTGCTTATGCACAAGACGTGACCTTAATGGCTGCGCGCGGTGATCTGTATATTGAAGTCGCACGGCCTCATCATATCCTTGACGCGGTGGAAAGCATTGTGCAAAAAGACCCTCATGCAGTGGCAGCCTCACGCATCCTTGCATCCATGGCCCAAAGCGCAGAGCCAGACTGTCAGGATATCACCGATGTTGCCTATCTGATGGCAATAGGGTACAAGACATTCATGCTGGGGGATGAAGTTTGTTTGCGGCGGGAATCCGTTATGGGTGCATTACATTTATTAGATGCGCTCGTCTCCCGGAAGAAATATGTTTGAGGACATGGGATATAGACACCCGCTCATCATCGGCACAGGTGGTGGCAATGATATTGTGAGCGCCTGTCTTCTTGTTGCTGACCTTGCGTTAGCGGGCATTGAGGCAGATGTCGCTGGGCTGTGCAGTCCGGGCGCATCACATACCTACGATGAAGAGCCAGAAGGTCCAATTAATAAGGTCACAGCCCATGCGCGGCGCTTTATCGGGAAAAGAGAATTGACGTTCATTGATGCGCATATCCCGACGCTTCTCGGCGTGGAAGGGCTCCGTGCCAATGTCTATAACCTGAGCGGTTGTTTCGGGACCGATGCTCTTATCACAGGCCTAGAATATCTTATCCGGGCACAGGGATATGATGGTATTATCGCAGTCGATGTTGGTGGTGATATTCTGGCGAGGGGTCCACGTGATCCAACCATTCTCTCCCCATTGATGGACTTTACGACGCTCTACGCTGTGGCGCATCTGTCGGTGCCTGCAACACTTGTTGAGTTCGGTCTGCAGACAGACGGAGAATTGCGGCCTGCAGGTTGTGCAGAGATTCTGGACGAGCTGACGAAAAAAGGGATTATGACATCTGTCAGAGACCTCCAGTATACAGACCGGGCAGTGCAGACATTTGCGCGAATGTACCATGCCATTGAGCCTATCCGTCATGGGCATACTGCGGCTATGACAATCCGCACGCTGCAGGAGACTGAGGATATTCACACAGACTATCGGTTCCGCATCCAGGTGCAGGACCGGAAGTGGTATCATACATTTCCATTACTTCTCGAGAAAAGGTATTTCGGGAAAGCATTTGTGATGGATGCACGACAACTGGCAGGAGAGCGGCACCTCGCATTTCCGTATCAGATGCCATTGGGCCAGTATCTCCGGATGAAGCAGCTCGTGGACACAAAGGCAGAAATGGATATGACCTATACCTCAGTCAATGGCGAGCCCGTCTGGCTCGGGCTGCTTTGCCCCCAGATGCAGGGCCCGGCGAGGGAAGAAATCCTTCGCTATGGTCTATGCACTTGCACGACCGCGTTGCTCTGGGAGCGTGATGCCGCATTGCTCGCCATTGATGGCGTTCGTTGCTCTCCTTTCCTCGTGTCCGGTGCACATGTGGACACAGTAGCTTTATATGTTTCTTCCCTCTTACGTAATCCATGCAAAAGCTGAAGCGCGCTGCGTCTCTTCTTTGTCGGGGGATTCTTGTGTTCCATCTCGGCACGCAGTTGTGTTACACTGCTCAGACGGTTTATTCTGAACAATATCCTTCTCCCCGCAGAGCAGCGTTCCGGCAGGAGTTCGGTTTTTCGTTGCGCGGGTATGAAGAAGTGGACAATCGCGACCTGGGTGATATCGCCGCCGTTTTACATAAGGAGCATCTTGAGAAGCCGTTTACTCTCACGTCGCTGCGGATACGATCACCATCATATTTACGGCAGTCGCTGGATCAGCAGCTTGATGGTCTCATCTCTGTAGGGAATGCTGGCTATTATTTCATGGGCCATGTTGTTCTCGATGCATCAGCAGGAGCAGGTACTGTCCATCATGAAGTCAAACATGCCAAGGCAGAAGCTGTCATGGATGCCCATCCAGAATTCAGGCAGCAATGGCTCGATCTGGCGAAAGATAACCAGGGCAATAGCTTTTATCTTTCTGCATGGGATGCCTTCTGTTCACGGTATAAAGGTCTTCATCTCCTCATCAAAGAGCCGGATCCTGTTGTCAGCGAACGTCTCGGCTTTGTGACCAATTATGCACGCACCAATGTTGATGAGGATATTGCTGAACTGTGTGAGGAAGCAGAATGCCGGCCACGGCATTTTATCTCATTGCGGCATAATGAGCGCATCGCTGCAAAAATAAAATTGGCGGAAACGTATGGACTCCTCCCCAAGGAATTCAGTGCCTATGTGGCCTTGCTGGATGCCCGATCGGAAGACTTTCTTGAGCACAGTGCACAGTTTTTGGTGCAATGTCCTAAGTCCGTTTACGAACTTGATGTCCATCGCCAGCGGGGCGATCTCCTCGAGGCGCTCTCATTGGAAGCAGCTGCACTCGAGTATGAGTCTGGACTACAGGCACGATACAAAGACCCATGGCAGTATCGGCTGTTACTGTGCGACTTGCAGCGGATTCATAAGAAATTAGGCAATACCGGGAAAGAACGGTTATATGCTGTCGCATCAGTCCGCTACGAGCAACAAAAAGAGACTAATTTTCACCTTGCGTTGAGTGGAAGTCTATAGCGTTTACTTCAGTAGGCCATGCTGCACGCGCTTCAGCACAAGCTGGATGCGTGTCGCATAATCTTCTATGTCGTCAGTATCCATCTTGCCTGCATCGTGCCGTAACTCTTCGGCCATCATGATGGCATGCTCGACTTCCTTTTTGATATCCGCCTTGTTTAGTTTCAAAACCATGTTCTCTTCTATGAAGAAGCAGTATTTAAGACTTTTTGAGCTGCGCTTTTCACAAATACACCGCAATCAGCAGATTGATGATGTTGGCTGCATAACAGAGCACGCACGTGGTCCGCAGACGGAACAAGAGAATAGACATCAGGTAGAGCGAGAAAGCTGCAACGAACCAACTCAACCCGACAAGTGCCGGATGCATCCATCCGCTTGATGCAGAATACAGGATGATGGAATAATATCCAATGCCCCAGATGAAATTCGGCAGCCTGAAAACCCGTGCATAGCCGGTAAACAAGACACTATAACATGATTGCCGGCTGCACACTGCCGGGGGAAGGATTGTCTTGTTTGCCGTGATATAGCCGTAATACACTGCAGTGAAATAGAGCGAGATGCAGAGCCCGAGCACACCCAGTACCTGAATAAACATGGAGCATCCATGCCTTTCCCATTCTTATGCTTTTCTACTGCGCCATGACGTGGCTGTAGAACTATTTTATATCATCCCTGTTTTCTTTCAGTGCACATGAATAAAGAACTTCTCTTGTCTGGACTCCAAAAACGATTCAGGTACCCTATTCAGAATATGGGTCGCTTTGAGCTTATTGGATTTAGCAACCTGATCAAACGTTTTGGAACTACTGATTTCAGGAGACTGCCTGGAGATCCACTCTATGAAGAAATCATAAAAACGGGATTGATTCTTGGTTATAATGAGCGCCGTACCTATAATGGTGAATTTTATGGCTTTCACTGGGGGATTGACATCGTTTCGTCTAATGGAACACCAGTCTTTGCCGCTGATGAAGGAGTTGTTGCAGACGTTTTTAGCATTGACGATCTTACTGAGAACTTTAAAGGGGAAGCCTACGGTAATTGCATTGTGGTAGAAAACGCCTATGATTGCCAAAAGGTCTTTACCTTGTATGGGCACTTGGCTTTTCTTGGCAATAAATACGTGAAAGGAAATAACATAGTCCAAGGAGAAAGAATTGGAACGATTGGAAAGGGATTCACAAACGAAAACGGGGGTTGGCCGCCCCACCTTCATTTTCAGGTTTCATTGTCTGGTGAAGGTCTTTTTGCGTATGGCGGTCAAGAACTTGAACAAGAGACAATTAATCCAAAAAAGATATTTGGCTTGAAATGACTCTTCTTTTTATGATTGGTGTATAAGAAAAGAAAAAATAAACAGAATCTCTACTGCGCTTCGCTCAGCTTCTTCCGGTCACGGATGCCACGAATGATGCGTTCCTGCTGTTCCGCAGGAGCTTTCTCGAACATCTGGTCTGCGAGCGACGAGATGCCGCGGCCACCAGTCGCCGATCGGAGATCAGAACTCCAGCCGAATAATTCGGCTACGGGCATCTTTGCATGCGCATTGAGCTGTGACCCTTCTTGTTCCATGTCGAGCAGCTGTCCGCGTCTGTTACTCACCAGCTTGGAGACATCGCCCATGTGCTCAACCGGTGCTTCAATGAGAAGAATCTGCAACGGTTCATACATCACTGCGCCCGCCTGCCTGATGGCATCCTTGAGACCTTCACGCACTGCCGGGTATGTCTGCGCAGGTCCACGGTGGATAGCGTCCTCGTGCAGCTTCATGTCCATCAATCTGACCTTTACATTAACTGCTGGCTCGCGTGCCAATGGTCCCGCCTTCATGACGTCCTCGAACATATCGAGGATCATTTCAATAACTTCTCCAATATGGACCTGACCTTTGGTTTCATCAATGAAGACATTGCTATTGAAGATATCTTTAATCTTCTGTGCCTGTTTCGAGTCCATGCCAACTGCAACGAATTTATCGCGCATGGCAATTTCATCCTTCTTACGCACACGTCCTTCGGGAATGTCCCCTTTCTTGATTGCCTTCACAATGGAATCCTCAAGCGGCTCAACGATAAAGTAGAACTTGTTGTGCTTGTTGGGCGATTTTCCTTCCACTTCAGGCGATACACGCGTGACCGCTTCACGATATACCACTATCGGGGCGCTCGTGACGACATCGACACCTTTCTCTGTCTTGATGCGATTCTCGATAATCTCGAGATGCAGTTCCCCCATGCCGTGCAGTAAAACCTCACCAGTCTCTTCGTTGATATCCACCTTGATGGATGGGTCTTCTTTCACCACTTTCCGAAGGACTTCAACGAGCTTGGGCAGATCCTGCGGCTTGGGCACACTGATGGATTTTGTAATGACTGGCTCAAAGATATGCTTGAGTTCTTCAAAGGGCTGGTCTGGTTCAGTCGTGATAGTGTCTCCTGCAGATGCACTGATGCCTGCAATGGCAAGGACGTTTCCTGCCGGAACGCTGGTGAAGCTTTCTGTCTTGATGCCAAGATACATGTAGACGTTCTGCAGTCGCTGATATTGCTTTGCATTGTTACAGTAAATCTGCATGCCTTCAGTGATTGTTCCTGAGTAAAGCCGGCCAGCACAGATTTCCCTGCCAGAACGTGGGTCTATCAGGATTCTGGTGATACAGAATGCCAATTTCCCTTGCGGATTGCAACTTACTAGGTCTTTACCCAGCTGCGTTTCGAAGTCCCCCCTCCAGATACGGGAGATTCTGTATTTCTGCGCTTCCATTGGATTAGGCAAGTGGCTAATGACCATATCGAGAATGACCTCTGACAAGGGCGCATGTTCCCACACCCACTTCTCGCGCTCCTCTTTCGGCATTTCATAGATGGAGAGGATGTCCTTGAACCCGACGTTCTTCTTCTTCATGAATGCCAGTGAGAGAGCCCAGTTGTCCCGTGCACTGCCAAAAGCAACACTGCCATCAGTGATGTTCACTTTCCACTTCTCTTTGAATTCCGTCTCCGCTATCTCTTCGACGAGACGGTTAAATTCAACAATGATTTTGGTAAATCGTTCCTGTATCTGCTGCGGCGTCATCTGCAATTCCTTGATGAGCCGGTCCACCTTGTTGATGAAGAGCACAGGCTTCACACGCTCCCGCAATGCCTGCCGGAGCACGGTCTCGGTCTGCGGCATAATCCCTTCAGATGCACAGACAAGGACAACTGTCCCGTCAATCGCGCGCATCGCTCTTGTGACATTCCCGCCAAAGTCAACGTGGCCTGGCGTGTCAATGAGATTGATAAGGAATTCCTGTCCATGAAATTCGTGTACCATGGAGACGTTGGCTGCATCAACGGTCATGAGCCTCTCCTGTTCATCAGCATGCTGCCATGTTGCCATTCCTTTCTCCAGCTCTCCAGCGCTCTCAACGGACATCAGGCCTGCTGCTGCAAGCAAGTTGTCAGTAAAAGCCGTCTTGCCGTGGTGAATATGTGCGCTTGTGCAGATATTCCTGATGTTGGATGGCTTGTGAATCATCCTCATCATCTTATCAATCATTTTTTCAGATGCCATGTGCTTCCCTCCTCATGTGTAATATGAACTCAATAGCCTGCTGGTCAGTCACTTGCATGCAATGACCGAATTGCTCTTGTAACAATTCCTGATTCTTCTGCCTGTTCCATTGTTCCATATCCTTTGCATAATATGCTGCAGCGATCGCGCCCATTGCTGTCGTGGTCATTATCCATGGCAGCCCAAGGACAGGGACTACAGCGACGGACATGAGTGAGGCCGTGCCCATGCCAACGCCAAGGGTGTATGGCCATGTAAAATTCCTGCGCCCCGACGAATATGCTGCAAACGCTTTTGCCTGTCGCACAGCATTATTCCCAGTCTCTGGGAAGACAATGACCCGCAAGCCATTACTCGTCTCGGCAGCAGTGCTTTTTTCCTTGTCATGACGGAGCCATAACTCCGGATGTACCGGCACAAATGACGTATTATGCAGGAGCGTTTCTATGGTTTGCGGTGTATACGGGCCTTTCTCGAGCAGGGCATCTACTTTCTGGTCTGATTCGACGACTGCATCAACTGCTTGTGTATCCCGTAAGAGAGTAACACGTAAAGCATCATACTGTTGGGCTGCATTCATCCGGTTCATATCCTCACAGAGAATCGAGCCACAGACTAACATTGTCACCCCAGCCAATGCGGTCTCTCCAAGTGAGAACCCAGCCCACGCTGAGCCTCCGGCAGCAAGCGCTGCAGCAAGTCCGATACTGAGTGATTCCTTCCCAGACAAAAATCCTTTCATGGCGTGGCGTGCATTGAACGCCTTATAGAACTTGTCAGGAGTAACCGGGATTTCTGCATAAAACAGCTGATGCTGCTGGAATTCATAAGTGACTACCTGTGTCAGCACGACTGCAGTTTTTTCCCCCATGCGTCGGGCATACATATTCTTCTTGACAGGTAAGAAATAATGCTGCTGCAGAAACATCTGCAAGGCACTGCCAAATGTCCGTTCGGGTGTGCTGTATGCAATGTGCTCGGACAAGAGCCTTTCTTTTTGCCCGAAATAGGCCCGTAGACTCTCCAGCTCATTCATGGTAGCCCCCTAGAACACATGCGTCTCATGCACTGTGTGGTATGTGTGCAATTCTTCTGGTTTGAACCACAACTCAAGTTCTCGTTTTGCGTCGCCGGCATTGCCTGATGCATGGATGAGATTCTTGACCGCAATGTTCTGTGCATTGGTGTATTCGTAGGAGTGATGGGCAAAGTCTCCTCTGATCGTCCCGGGCTGGGCAGCTTTCGGTTCTGTGCCACCGACAATCTTCCGGACTGTCTCGACAGCGTGGAGGCCTTCGACAGCAAGGGCGAGCACAGGACCTTCAGTAATGAATTTCTCCAGCCCTTTGTAAAACGGCTTGTCGACATGCTCGACGTAATGCTTCCGGCTGAGTTCCTGCGTGACCCAAACCATTTTCATCCCGACAATCTTTAAGCCTGTCTGCTCAAACCGTGTAAGAATAGCACCCATAAGCCCGCGCTGGACTGCGTCCGGCTTCAGCATCACGAAGGTTCGTGACAGCATCTATTCTTCACCACCCTTGACGTAGAACTTTGACCACTTCTTCCCCGTCGGATTGCGATGCGCATCGAGCAGGTTTGTCTGGCACTTGTGGCTGCAAAAGTACAGTATCTTGCCATCATTCTTGACAAACATCTTCCCGGTGCCGCGCTCAATCTCACGACCACAAAATGAGCAATTGACCATTTCATTCACCTATGCCCTGCCGCGGCCTTTCTGACTTAATGGCCGGGCTTCGATTTCTGTCTCGCGCAGCATCAAAATATCTCCAGTCCTGATTGGGCCTTTGACATTCCTGCGCAGGATCTTGTTCTTGTCTCTGCCGTCAAGCACTTTGCAGCGGACCTGTATTGCTTCACCGCGCATGCCTGTTCGTCCTATGACTTCCTCGACGGATGCCGGCACTGCAATCGTGAAGACAGTACTGCCCCTCGTTTCCGGGGCTTTTACTTCCTCCCCTTCCTGTTTCCTTGGTTTTTGGGCCACGTGTCTTCACCTATTTGGCAAACTGATCTATCAATGCCTTGATGACCTTCTTTGCATCCCCTTCCTGTGTGACGGCAACTGCTGCGGTGCCTACTTCAAGCCCAGCTGCAGCTCCTAAATCGTCTTTTGACGTCACTTCAACGCACAAGACTTTCTTCTCATCTGAAAGCAGGGGCAGGTGCATGGTAATCTCTGGCGGTGTCACATCCTTTGCTATGACCACAAGCTTCGCAGTGCCTTTCTCGAGCGCCTTGGTGACTTCATTGGTTCCCTTCTTGATGGAGCCAGTTGCCTTTGCGAGTTCAACTGCTTCAAAGACCTGATCAGCGATTTCTTTTGTTGCCTGAATTTTTGCCATCTTGACCTCCGTAGTGAAGAATGAGTTACCTCAGACCAATTGGTTCTTCACAGGTATCTGGTGAGAACTGCGACTTCTTTATAAATCTTCCTTACTTTTGGGCTCTGTAGAAAGTCGTGAATAAACAGGCGCCAATATTGTAGGCGATAAACTTGGAAGAGATTTCTGCGCGCTGCATGCGCGCACT
>JACQSS010000050.1 GCA_016211195.1 Candidatus Woesearchaeota archaeon | reverse complement strand
TAACACTGTCTTTGAGTGCCCCTTCTTTTTTTGTAAGAGGAATCCCTTCTAGATATGGATTACTTGTAATCCCGGCAACAACAACGAAAGACCTAATCAAAGATATCGTTTATTGTCTTCACCACTGCCTGCATGCGTTTTACATTTTCCTTTTTGCATGTGATGGGGTTTCTATACGTTGGCTTATGCAGGTACTGTCCGTCAGAGCTATAATATCCACTGGTTATATCCTTCTTCGCTTCGAGAACGCGCAGTGCTTCTCTGATGTCAGAATGTTTATACCTCTCATCCCTTTGCTGTACCCGTTTTATGAGCTTGCTTTCCGGCATGCCATACACCAAATCGGGAATATTATCTTCATATTCTTCATAAGTGGTCAAAACATCAAGCACCAGCGGCACCAGGGATTTATGGATATCCTTATTCAGCTCATCCAATTGTTCTTCCAACCCACTTCTCTTGGCAAATTTGTCGTTCGTCATTGAGTATGCACCCCCATATGAAAAGGTAGCCCCGCTCGGATTCGAACCGAGGTCACCGGATCCAAAGTCCAGTATGATTGACCGCTACACCACGGGGCTGTGGGTCGGGGAAAAAGCGACAGCCATTATAAATCTTGCCAAAAGACATTTATAGAACCATCTCCTGCTACTGGGCATGGCAACGTACACAATGATTCTCATGGCTGCGGTCGCCGGTATGGTCATCGGCGGCCTGTGGTATTCTCCGCTTCTGTTCGCACAGCGCTGGGTAAAAGCCAGTGGACTATCACCAACTGAATTGGAAAAAGCCAAGCAGAAGGGAATGGGAAAGACATTCCTGATGGCATTTGTCAACAACATTATCATGGCCTACATTCTTTCCTTGTTCGTCCCTCCGGGCATAACAGAGGGCATCCGTGTCGCATTCCTGCTCTGGCTCGGTTTCATTGCCACAACAAGCATGGGAAGTGTGTTGTGGGAAAGAAAACCGATTGAGTACTATCTCATCAATGCGAGCCACGAGCTTGTAGCAATCTGCCTGATGGGCGCGATCCTTGCAGTATGAATATCAGCATCATCGGCTACGGCCAGATTGGGAAAGAGCTTCATCGACAGGCAGAGCAAAAAGACTGGACAATCGACTGCATTGTGCAACGTCACTGCGACGACAGTCAAGCGTACAAGAGTGATGCCTGTTTTCTTTCCATCCCCAGCAACCAAGGAACGGCAGCAAAAGAATACATCATTTCCTTTGCCAGAAAACAAGTCCCGGTTATCACGTGTGAAAAGGGGGCATTGGCAGATCACTATGAAGAGCTTGAACCATGGCTAGGAATGATGGGATACAGTGCAACCGTCGGCGGGGGCACGGGCATCATCCCGTATCTGCAGCATATGATGACTCCGAAAACCCAAATCCACGCAGTGCTTAATGGCACCATGAATTTTATCTTTGATAATGTGTCCACGGGGCTTGGGGCGGCTGTCAGGAAAGCGCAAGAAAAGGGCTATGCTGAGCCGGGCTCCACGAATGCGGTGGACATCATCAATGGCGAGATGGGAGATGTGGCAAGGAAAGTCACCATCTTGTGCAATGTCCTGAAACTAGGGATGGTCACGACCGGTGATTTTACCATGAATACGGTAGACGACCGGCAGATGCACCATCTGGCAAAAGGTAATCATCGGTTTATTGTCTCCATCACGCACAAGAGAGAAGCGGAAGACGTCATCGGTGGTTTCAGGCACGACGTAGGCAATTATGTTATTTCTGCAGGTTTCAAGGAGATTTCTGCCAAACCAGAATATCAGAGCCTCATTCCTAACGGTGCAAACAACGCCATCCTCCTCAAAGAAGGGGACGCAGTGTACCGCCTTGAGGGACCCGGCGCTGGCCCGGGACCGACTGCATCGACAATGATAAAGGATGCGTTGAGACTAACACAACATATTTATACCAAAAAGCCGTTAGGCAAGCCATGACCCATATCCTGCGCATTGCGTGTTTTTCCTGTGGCGCAAAATATCCCGCAGAGACCATCATTTTCGAATGCGCAGTCTGCAAGGGGCCACTGGATATCATCTATAATTATGAAGAAATCAAGAAGCACATTTTAGGCGATGAGTTCAAATCCAGCCGCATCACGCACTGGAAATATTGGCCATTCTATCCTATCCATGACCTCTCGAGGATTGTGACGCTGCATGAAGGCGGCACGCCATTGATTCCCTCACAGAAAAAAGGATACTACTTCAAGAACGAAGGGCTCAATCCAACCGGTTCATTCAAGGACCGCGGCACGACCATTGAAATGTCCCATGTTGTTGAGATCGGTGCAACGGATATTGCATGCGCCACGACCGGCAACATGGGCGCGTCTATAGCAGCGTATGCAGCAAGAGCTAAGGATGTAAAAGCCACATTCTACATCCCCACCTTTGCATCCAAAATCAAATACGTCCAGATCAAAGCATATGGAGGAACGATAGTATTGGTTAAAGGCACCTATGAAGATGCCCTCAATCGGACAAAAGAACTCCGGAAGAAGAAGGGGACGTATCTCACAGGCGACTACCCATATCGAGGCGAAGGGGAGAAATCAGTCGGTTTTGAAATCATTGACCAACTAGGCTGGAGGGCACCCGATGCAATTGTTTGCCCAATTGGTAATGGGACGCTCATCTACGGTGTCTATAAGGCAATGCTGGAACTTTCTATTGTTGGCCTGCTGGACAGAATGCCAAAGATCATCGCTGTGCAGGCACAGGGATGCTCCCCCATCGTAAAAGCATTCCGAGAAAAGAAAAAGACATTCACTGCAGTGAAAAGTCCAAAAACAATTGCATCAGCCATCAATTGCGGTAATCCTGTCGATGGGGTAAAGGCTTTGCATGCGCTTTATGATACGCATGGCACTGCAGTTTCGGTGACGGACAAAGAGATACGCGCTGCACAGAAGCTCCTTGGCAGGGAAGGTATCTATGCTGAGCCCGGAGGCGCCGCTGCTTATGCTGGTGCATTAAAACTCGGACTTAAAGGACAAGTTGTGATTCTCGTTACAGGCCATGGACTCAAAGACCCATTTGTATAGTCACATTGAAAAGTTCACCATGTCCATCAATGATGTGAGCGTCAGCTTGTTTCTCTTGCAAGCAAAAATGGTATTCCATGAGGAATTTTTGCCAACAGCGGACACAGCGACATGTGAACCGATGGCCACGGAGCGATAGCGAAGGAACTTTTCAATGGGACTATTTGTGTGGCTTCATCCAAAAAATCCGCTTCGCTCTGGGTTGGCATCGGTTCGGCTCATCCTATAAACCACAT
>JACQSS010000052.1 GCA_016211195.1 Candidatus Woesearchaeota archaeon | reverse complement strand
GTAATAACGCTTCGCCTTACGTGTGCTATTCGCCTCGACGGGGACTAAATACCTACGGTGAATTCGATTCGTGCATCATGCTGCATCCGAATAATGTTCTGTACAATACGCAGTCAGGTCTGAGAGCAATTTTCGTACATCATCCGGTGACGAGAGACCAGCCGTTTTGACAGCAATGATTTTCTGGTGCAGCATGGGGTCAGCCTGCAGATGAATTGAATTGATACTGATAACGCCTTGCCTTTGTCGGCCAAATTGGAACTCTGGCGACGCCGGTGCAATATACAGACCGCGTGTTGCAAAGGTACCGAGGAGACCACTCTCTGTGAACGAGACATACGTTCCGCCATGAGCATGCTCACCAATGTGAAGCATAACGGTCGCATAGTTCAGAAATGAACCCGCACTTGCATATTGGCCGAGGCTCGTGCTATATCCATGATTGATGGCAGTTAGCCCATCGGCATACTGCCCCATGCCGCCGTAACACTGACCATGGTTGATGCAGATACCCCCGGTTGCATTCTTTCCTATAGACGTAGAATTGGCATGCATTTCAAGCACACCAGCGTTCATTCGATACCCCCAAAGATTTACAACCCATGGGCTGGGTGGCACAATGAGCCGGCGATCTGTCTTGAGCAGTGGTGTGTAGAAGAGTCCTGCATACCGGTGAATACCGCCCAACTCCGAGTGCACCTCCGGAAAAAATGCAGGTCCTGCCATGACAGATGGAAGCGACGCATTACAGGGCTCCAGGATACGAGCTGCCTCATGCAAGAGTTGGTCACATAGTCCTCTATCTGGTTCTTCCCCCAGGCCAAGTGACGGGATGTTCACAAACAATTGTGCCCATATCCGGAAAGCTGCCTCGACAATGCTTTCAGGCGAGCTTTCCCTCAGACAACCATGCCTCCTATCCGGTGAAGAAAGACCAAGAAATTGCTCGAGCACCATGCCATGAGCGAGTAGCAAATCATTGAAAGAGTTACCGTTTCCTTACTGCCCTTTTGCTAGTGAGGTCAATGATCTGCGATGGCTTCCCGTATTTCTCACCTTCGTAGATGACAAAGTGAAGGCCCTTCTTCAGTTCGGGGTCAAGGGTCTCGAGGCTTGTCATTGCCATCCGGCCATGAACATTAGCACTCGTCGTCACAAGGGGGATGCCGATTTCCCGTACAACACCCCAGATCCAGTGGTTAGGGATACGGATGCCCAACGATTTGCCATCAGGACTCACTTCTTTAGCCACAGCACTCTGTTCCTTGAGCGGCAGAACGAGCGTAAAGGCCCCGGGCAACTTCTTCAGCCATGCTGCAGCCTCCCTGGAAACATCACAGTGTTCGTAAATCCAGTCCAGACTGGGAGCAATGACAGACAAAAAACTTTCCTTTGGCTTTTGCTTGAGCTGCTTCAGGCGTGCCACTGCTTTGTTGTGCAGTGCGTTGCAGCCAAGGCCATAAATCGTATCTGTCGGATACACAAAAAGAGAACCGTTCACAATGCTCTCGAGCACATCAGCCCCATTCCACTCTACCTCCTCTTTTGTGTAAATCCTCATAATGTAAATCCGAACAAAAATTCTTTAAATACATTGCGCTTAAGAGATATATAGGATATAGTAGCGTTATTTCTGTAATTCTTTAGCCATTGAAGAAGCCCTACCATCTTCTCACTGGTTTTACTCATTCTATGTGCTGACATTGCCCGGACGGCGCGTCCCCTTTGTCAGTTTACTGGAGATAGTGATACAGCCCGACCTAAAAGAAAGTGGGGCTTCACTTTGCTAAAGAAGTATCTATTTCCCACCGAGTTCGAAACGCAGCTGTTGCTTGACTGTTTCTCCATCGACTCCAAGCTTCTGCGCTATGAGTGCAATCAGTTGTTCTTCGTCAATAGTCGGAAACACGAATTGCTTTGGTGGATCTTGGGACACAATGACCACAGTTTCCCCTTTCTCGGGGTAGAGCTTTGCAGCGATAAGGAATTCATCCAGCGGGGCTTCATTTGTTTGGGGGCTAATGCCGTGCCTACGATTGTCTATCAGTTCTTCAAGAACGTCATACGGTGTCATGAATGGAATGTCCTCATGTGAGAGCAGACGGAGTAATATCCGCTCTTTATTTGCTGCCTTGTGCAAGAGTGTATGAACATTACGCAGCTGCACAAGGGTCTCCTCCACCTCAAGTCGTGACACCGTGTCAAATGCACCACGGAGTTCCAGTCCCGCTGCATCAAGGGATGTTGCAAAGGTCTCCAGATGGTCCGACCAGCCATTTTGGGGGTAATGGATTGCTTTGCGCTCCCAGGTGATATGCATGAGTGAGAGGCGGCGGAAAATAGAATACAGCTGACCATAAGTATGAAGCAGTGACACTTTTCTGTTCAGCATCCGCACCTCGGAGACAACCTTAGAGAACTGGATAATGTCTGCATCAGTAACGATAGAACCAAAGTGCGCATGCAGCACCCGCGACTGTGCCAGTTGTTGGTTAAGTTCTGAATTAAGCACCGCTGCATCCTTTTCCGCAAGATAGGGACTTCGCTGCACAAAAGCCTGCATGGCTGTGACTGCATGGCTGACTGCATCGGTCAGCTGGAGAAGAGATTGTTTTTTTGCCAGCTCCAGCGCAGTGGTGATTTTAGAACATTCCGCTTCGTCCAACCCTTGACAAGAAGCCTTGTCCACAAGGGCTGCATAGTCACGAAGACTGCCAGCTGCTGCACTTTTTCCTTCCCGCAGCTGGCGCAGCGCACGTGCTTCACTAACGCGAAGCGCCTTTTGCTTGACTGGATTGATTTTCCGCGCTGCAGAATCGTATTCCTCATGGAAGAATCGGGCGCTGTCTTCCTGCTCAGCCGCAAGGATATCTTCATATCGTCCTTCCTTGCGGGTGTAACTTTCTTCCTGTACATCGTGTGTCTGATTGATCAGGACCTCTTGAAAATAAGCAAGGCAGTCCACCCTATCGTAGCGGTCAAGACATTGACCTTGGGCATCCTGATACAGTGACAAGTCCAATGCAAGACCATTGACGGCCATGAGAAGGAAGATTATTACTAAGTACTTCATGAACCTAAGGAGGCAGGCCCTATTTTTAAGAGTTCGTGTCTCCAACAAGAAGCAGGAAAGAGATAAAGAGAACAATGCACCCCCGATAGCCCATCTGGGGTGCAGTCCCTTTACGTTTGTCTTTACACCAGTACTGTAGAATCGTGGATTGCTTATAAACATACTTTTGAATTTTTATCGTTTAAAGCTTTATCTACAAAGATAAAACTTTAAATAAGAAGAAAAATTCTTATTTTCAATAGATAAGTAATAAAAATCAACTTATTACTGGTAGAAAGGGAAAACAATATATAGCAGCAAATACTCCTGCCCTCAATGCAACGCTTTGTGATCGGTATACTGTTCCTGCTCTCCAGTGCAGCAATAGTGGAAGCAGGCATGATCAGGGGTACAGTCTATGATCTCTCTATGGACCGCGCAAGCGATGTCACCATTGACATCTCGACAACGCCACGGCAGCGCTATATTTCGAAGGATGGTACTTATTCGTTCAAGGTCATACCGGGCAACTACACGCTCCGTGCCCAGCAGTACAAAAACGAAGAAGTCGTTTCGCTCGCTGCAGAAAACATCACAGTTGATGGCAATAATGACTATCATTTTGATATGATTCTGTTTCCCACGATTGAAACACAGGACGATTTATTGGGTGACAGCATTTTTGATATTGAGAAGATAACTCTTGAGCAAGAACCCACCCCATGGTGGCCATGGTTGCTGGGGGGTGTCCTGCTTGTATCCATCATCGGTGGGGCATACATAGTAGTTACTGCCCGCACAAAGAAGACGGGAGATGCCATGGTTGCATCCACCGCAGTCATGCGGGAACTCGATAAGCTGACCCTTGAAAAGACGCTCCAACAAGAGCCACAGAAAGAGAACCCGCCAGAGCTAGGAGAACAAAAGCAGGAACAGAAGGATGAATTACAGGAAATCATCGATTATATCAAAGCAGCGGATGGCAGAATGACACAAAAGGACCTGCGCAAGAAGTTCCCCAGTTCAGAAGCGAAAATATCTCTCATGCTGGCCGAACTGGAACACCGTGGTCTTATTGAGAAGATCAAGAAAGGCCGCGGGAACATCATTATTCTTCGGGAGCCTAAATAGTAGGCTGTAGCACACGTCGCTGCACGTCTTCCCTGAGCTGTGCAGTGAACGCAGCAGCAGGGACATCAAACTTTACCTTTCCATCAAGCGTCCTGACTGCAACAGTCTCCGCAGCTTCTTCTTTGTCACCAACGGTAAGCATAAGAGGATACTTCCTGATCTGTGCATCCCGCACTTTCTTGGGGACGGACTCAGTGCGCGTGTCAATGGTCACCCGCAAGCCAGCACTGCGCAAGAGGGATGCAACTTTCTCAGCATAGGGGATATGCCTATCAGCAACCGGAAGCAGAATTGCCTGGACTGGTGAGAGCCAAAGCGGGAACTTGCCGGCAAAATGCTCAATGAGCACGCCGATGAACCGGTCAAGGGAACCGAGAATCGCCCGATGGATGACAACGGGCCGGTGCTTGCGGCCATCGGCTCCCTCATATGAGAGGTCAAACCGTTCTGCCTGATTGAAATCAAGCTGGATGGTGGCGAGCTGCCATGAGCGTCCGATGGCGTCTTTCACATGCAAGTCAATCTTCGGTCCGTAAAATGCCCCATCACCCGGATTTATCTTGTAGGGGATCTTATTTTTTTCAAGGAGACTCTGGAGCAGTGATTCTGCTTTGTCCCACATTGCAACCTCGCCCAAAAACTTCTCAGGACGGGTAGACAACTCCATGCGGTATTCGAAGTTGAAGACTTCTGCATAGACCCTCTTGATGAACGCAAAAAGGGCCACAATCTCCGCCTCCACTTGCTCAGCCATACAGTAGATATGAGAATCATCCTGTTGGAACTTCCGGACACGCGTTAAGCCACTGATGACACCGCTAAGCTCATTACGGTGCAGGACTCCAAAGTCTGCAAGGCGGAGCGGCAGCTCACGATAAGAGCGCGTCTGGCTTTTGTAGATGAGTGCATGGGACGGGCAGTTCATGGGTTTCAGAGAGAACTCTCTGCCTTCTACTGTCGTCAAGAACATATTTTCCTTGTAATGCTGCCAGTGACCAGAAGTCTCCCAGAGCTGTTTGTCGAACAAGACGGGTGTGATAACTTCGTGATAACTCCGTGCAAAGTATTCTGCACGCAGAAAGGACAATAGTTCATTGTAAATGATTGTGCCATCGGGCAGGAAAAATGCACAACCCGGCGAGACTTCATGGGTCATGAACAGGTCCAGTTCCTGTCCGAGCTTGCGATGGTCCCGTTTTTCCGCTTCCTGACGCTGGAAAAGATAGTCATTCAATTCTTTCTCTGTGGGAAAGGAAATACCATAGATGCGCGTCAGCTGTTTGTTTTTAGGATCGCCCCGCCAATAGGCTTTGGCTACTTTGAAAAGCTTGAATGCCTTGATGTACCCTGCAGAAGGCACGTGCGGTCCCCGGCACAGGTCAATGAATTTTTCCCCGATTTTATACGCAGACAGCTTTCCACCAGCAACTGAAAACTCACTCGCCATCTCGACTTTATAGTGATTGTGACGGAAAAGCCGTTTCACCTCATCCAGTGTCAGATCGATACGTGAACAGCGTTCATCACGCTTGACAATCTCCTTCATTTTCTCTTCTATCTTTGGCAAGTCTGCCCCTGTTATGTCAAGATCGTCAAAGTCATAATAGAACCCTTCTTCAACTGATGGCCCGATGGTATTCTTTGCGTTTGGGTAAAGTTCCTGCACAGCATATGCAAAGACATGGGCGGTGCTATGCCTGAACACGTCCTTGCCTTCGGAGGATGAGAACGTAACGAGTTCAACCTTGCAGTTTGCATGCAACGGCTTAAACAGATCAATGAGTTCACCATCTACCTTGATGGCAATCGCATCCTTTGCAAGGCGCGGACCTATTGATTTCGCAATCTCCAGCCCGGTCACGCCGGCTTCATACTTCTTCCGGGTGCCATCCGGCAAGGTAACTTCTATCATGGCATTGGCGGGTGCAGGTACTTTTTATATATCTTTCGAGAGTCTGGTCACATTGAAAAGTTTACGATGGCCATCAATTCTGTGAGCATAGACTTCTCACAGTGAAGAGCAAAAAGGGGATTCCAAGAGGAATTTTTGCCAGCAGTGGACACAGCGACATGCGAACTGATGGCCACGAAGCGATAGCGAAGGTACTTTTCAATGGGACCGAGGGTCTCGCGCTATCCACCAAACCCATATTTCGCTTTGCAATGCAATCGTATCTGCATGGCAAGCTCATTCACTGCACGGATATCGGGTATGGTCCCTTTTGCAGTCAGCGCACGCATAGTGTGCACCAGACGAGACAAACCCACATCAGGAGCCAGCTCTTTTGGTCCAAGTGCAAGGGCATTCTCTCCGTCATGCAAGAAGGCATCAGGCTCATGAGATTCAGTCGTGATGTATATGCCACCATTTGCCTCAGAGCCGATGTCTGTACGCGGCAGAGGAGCGAAGGTGATAAAGAGACCGCCCCTTGTAGAAAAACCGAACAGGTCCTCCACATACCCATGATTGATGAAGATACCGTCGATGGCAGAGATTCCAATGCTGTAGACCTTACCATGGTTGACAAAAGTACCCCCATGTGCACCGCCACCAAAATAGGTCGTCTGCCCATCATTAATGAATAAGCCAGAGGAGGCAAGTTCTGCGAAATGATTCTCGATGCAGCCTTTGTTGATGGCCGTGCATCCTGTACCGTACCAGCAAAGGTCGTCCAGTTTCGCAGTAGAGACAATGATCCCTCCAGAAGCCTGATAACCGATGGATTGACCAGACGTACGAAGCTCAAGCACACCCCGTGTGAGACGGTATCCCCACCATCCACTCCACGCGTCAGCAATCACTTTGTCAGCACCGGCTTCGAGCAAAGCAGTGTAAAACAAACCACCATATTGTTGAGCCAGGGGTAATGGAGGAAGTGCACCGATAGAAACAACTAGGGGGATAGGAAACGCAGACAGTATCCGGATTGCTTCACTGCGAAGCATGTCAACGACCGAGAGCTTAACGGGAAAATGGTCGTGCCGCTGGGCAAATGCCTCCCAGAGGAGGAATGCGTGTGACAGTGACGGTACATTGGACAATCATTTTTTCTCATCCGGTGTTTGCACACCAAGATAGGATCCCAGAAGGTTACTCATAGCTCAACCAGTTTTCTTGCCTTGCCGATTGCAATTCCAAGACAGTCTTCTTCCTTTTCGACTAACACAATGTTGGTATTCTTGAGCGGCATCTTCTGCCAGCGCGCATATTCATGTTCATTGCTGATGAGGATCAATGTATTCCTGCTGTAAGGGGAAATGGTGTTCATGTAGCCGACCAGCTCTTCAACATTTCCGATATAGCCATCTGAGACGAGTACATTATCTGTCCGCTCATAGAGCTCCTGGACATGTTTGTCAAGCTTTGGTGCAATAGCTTTCTGCAAGAAACGCTCCTGCTCCGTGAGCGTCAGCTGCTGCAACATCTTCTTGTAGTCTTCGGCATCGGTGAAGACAATCTCTTTTGACTCCTTACACCCATAGGTTTCAAAATAAGCACGCAGCTTATCAATATTCAGGACAGTCCCCCCACCCCAATACGCACAAAGACCTTGCTGGATAACATCCAGATCCCTTGTCGGTCCAATGAAAAGAATATCGGCAGAGAAATTCGCAAGGAAGAGCTTGGCACCATTCGCATGGTAATTTTTAGCGAGGATGAATCCCATAAGAACTGCAAATGATTTGTGTTTGGGATGCTTCATTGATCCGGACGTGTCCAGCCAGATGCCTAGATTAGGAGTACAATATTGCGTCTCAACGCGCGTGCCCATTGCATCCTCCCAACGTTTGATGATGCCCGGCAGGATATGCGGTGCAGAGAACTGGTTCAGCTTGCTAAGCGGATCACCAGGCTGGAAGGATACATTTTCAGAAGGATAGAGTTCCCGGGCATCTTTTTTCAATGGTTTTTTGACAATATAGAGAGGGTACGTGCTGGCAAGGCGGGCATAATAAGGAACCTCTTCAGGGTGGAGCTGGATAGTAGAGCTCGACAATGCTGCAAGCTTCCCCGATCCCTGATTGAAAGGGTCCTGGAATCTGTCCTTGAGAATATCCTTGAGATGCTGCTGCACCATTTCATAACGTTCCTTGCCATGTTTACTGATGATGTAATTGAGTGCATCCTGTATCTGCTTATCAGAAAAATCTTTGATGGCGATGTCCCCATACCGTGTTGATGGGTCACCCTGCTGACCGGGTTTTGGCAGAATATCCTTCACCAGTTCTCCAAACGTGACAAGGCTCACTGCGTGTGCATAGTCATCCTTGCAGTCAAAGACAATTGATTGCATCCCTTTCAGTTTCTCATCAAGAACAGCATCACCTTTCACCCCCATGTCAACGCCTGAAATCTTCTGGCTCCAGAGCTTCATGAGCACATCCATTCTGCTGCGCTCTTCGACTTCCTTTTTCTGTGCAGCTGGCGCCTCATCAATTTTACGTTGGAGTGCCTTGTATTCAGCAATGCAGAGTTTCGCGAGGTCTGGCCGCCGTTTCTCTGAGCGAAAACTGTCCGTGTCGTTAACAACATCCATATAAAATTGTAGAATCGCATCAGCCTGCCCGGGTTCCTTGAATGTATCATGAGATATCTGACTGAGAAAGAGCAGGCTCGCAAGTTCACGGGGAAGGACAACATAGTGCCCGACTTCGTGCGTGATGATGCCTCGAAGAATCTCTTTTCGGGCGAAGCCGGCCTTCTGCATCTCGTTCAGATATTCCTGCGAAATAAGCGTCTTGGTCGTCTGCATATTGAGCTGTGCAGTATTGACCCCGGGAAGCATGGGAACAATCTCCGCTTTCTCACGTAGCAGCGGCTGATAATACCATTTGAGAACTGTCTGCCATGATTCCTCAAGTTCGTCATCAGCCATTCGTGATTGCCTCAAGAACTTCCCGGATGAACGGATGGTCGATCTTGGTCCGATTCTGCTTCAGCTCCTCAAATTCTGCAAGCTGCTGCTTGGTCAGTTCCTGTGGCCTGGTCACTGCAGTGTAGATCAATTCGAAACTGGGCATGACCGCCTGCTGATAATTCGCATCGATGTCAAGCAAAAGCCGTCTGCTACAATCTGTGCCCTCCATTTCTCCTTGCAGGCGACCCTTGTTTGAGGTCTCTCCCTTATAGGTATCAGTAAACTGGAGGCGGTGACCCAGCACATACGGAGCGACAGCCATGATATGCCCCTTCTGTACTTTTTTGCTGCCGAGAAAGAGTGCAATGGCTTGTGCATATTCAAGAATGGCTGCTGTGCCACGGGGCGAAAGCCCGTTCCGTGTTTTTGACACGGCGAGTTTTTTGGCATGTGTTGATTCTTCAGGCGGGTCGCATGACCGCTTGACCCCGTACGTCGGAGAGCTGTTGAGTTCGCTGTCAATGCAGTTATAAAACACGCGTGCTTCTGGCTCGAGGTGCATAGATAATATTGAAGCTCTGAGCGCATCGCGCTCTGCAGCGGTTACCCGTTCAAAACCAGCTGCACGCAGCTGCGTTGAGAACTCATCAGCCATTTTGTCAAGAGACTGCCTTTTCCCATCTTTGGACTTTTTCTTGTCTTGCAATGCAGCACGGATTGCCGCGGTCATGCCATTATTGCACAAATCTCTACGGACATTATCTCGTGCGCGGACAATGCGCTCGGCAGATAATGCACCGGCATACCCCATCTCCAGCGAGATGGCAAAACGATCACGTATTGCCTCATCCATTGTCGCAAGTCCATCATCACCGTGGTTCGCTGTTGCAAAAAATGGGCGCTTGCCGAAATAGACCGAGTCATTCAGATAGGTTGACCAGCCTGTGTCCATCGCATCCATAAAGGTCTCCTGCTTGCCTTTCGGAAAACGCTTGAACTCATCCATAATGATGACATCAAGAAACCATGCAATCTGCCAGATGACGGTTTCTCTGCCCAACGGGAGCTCACCAAAATCAAGGCGGGCCTGTGTCTTTTCTTCGGTCTGTTCCGGATGTCCCTTGATTTTGCATGAGTCGTACAAATCATATGGCAATGATGTCGAAATGCTCGCGACGAGACGTGCATCAGTTGTCTTCCCAAAACCGGGTTCTCCACAGAGCAGGACATTCTCATTAAGGATACATGAGAGATAAAGCATGGTTGTGTTAAAGTGGGGCACTGCTATTGTCTCTGCCTTCTCTGTTTTCCGGTCAACATAATAATTACTGCATTGGACCGCGATGTTGTTCTGCACCTTCTTCATGATCTCATGCATTGTTTCCCTCCAACACCCCACCACCTCGGGGCAACTGGGTTATTATATAAGACTTCCGGGCATCCGACGCCCATTCGTTCCGCTAGAACCACCCTTTTTTCTTTGTCTTGGCAACATAGTCAAGCAAAGCCACTAATCGTGCAGAATACCCCCACTCATTGTCGAACCAGGCAACCATGCGGAGTTTTCTGCCATCACGAACAATGATCCACTCCGGATCAATGATGACTGCATGGGTACTCCCAAGAAAATAACTTGAGCATGCGGGCACGTCGCACATGCCAATAAGTGACTGTTTTGCCGCTACATCAGAGAAATACTGACGAACTTCCTTGGGAGTTGTTTCTTTCACAATGTCTGCCTCTATAAAGAGCTGGGAACATGCAGGTACAGGCACACGATTGACCATACCAGTCACCTTGCCTGCCAATGGGGGCAGCACTGCCGGAATGCTCATCAGCGCTCCCGTCATGGTGGGGATAATATTCAGGACAGCAGCCCGTGCGCGCCAAGCATCCTTGTTGCTGTTATCCAGCAGGTTCTGTGAGTCTGTGTAGGAATGCGTCGCAAGAAAGTCACAGGAAGTAACACCCCATTGCATGTCAAGGTATTTCAACACTGGTGCGAGCGCAAGCGCAGTGCAGCTACCTGCCGAAATAACACGATCTGCTGTTGGATCATATGTTTCCTCATTGACTCCCACCATGATGGTCTTGATACTTTTATCGATTGGTGGATAGGTCATAACAACATTCTTTGCGCCGGCTTCACAATGGTCTGCAATGGTCTTGAGTGTCGGAAAATTACCCGTTGCATCAACGACAATGTCTATTGATAATTCTTCCCATGGCAATGCAATGGGTTCATCACTTTGGAAAACCGGGATTTCATGTTTGTCAATATGCAGATAGTGTTCAATGCATTGCTTCCGGCCAACCAGCTTCACCCGATCTTCCATAGTTATGCGCGCATCCAGCTTGCCATAGACAGAATCATAAGACAGAAGATGCTTATTGACTGGTGAGCGTGAGTTGATAGCAGCAATATCAAAAGAACTATGCTTATAGAGTTGCCTGATAAGACATCGTCCCGTTCGCCCGAATCCATTTATTGCAATGCGCGTTTTTGCCATCAGGCACGTTTAACGACCACAGCAATGCCTCCCTCCATCCGGAAGTAGACATTATGAGCAGTCGTGAGTGGAATGGGTGACATGAATGGAATGCGATCTCCCCGACGCAAAGATTTGCCAAGGTCGATGAGGTCCCCCTTATAGCTGCTCCGTAGACTGACAACACGGCCAAGTGATAGCTGTTCTTCTATGGCAATGGATTCCTCTGCTTTTTCCGGGAACAGGATATGCAGGGTCCCGTCATCATCAAGCTCAAATGTAACTTCCTGTCCTCTGACAACGGATTGCTTTGACCGGAATGCATGCCGCGCAAAACGGTCCGGCTCAATGATTGTTCCGGTATACTCACCGGTCGCTGTTGTGCGTATGACACTATCAATGCGCCCTTTATAGAGATGTGGTGCTCTTATCTTTACCTCTGGCGATACCACGGGTATGACTTCTGCAGGTTCTGCTGGAACAGACCCATCCACAGCCTCTTTGGGAGCAGATGTCTCTTTGCTTGAGACCTCAACAGGCTGCTTTACTTCAGGCTCCCGCACAGGCATCTCGGGGGCTGCAGTTTTTGGCAGCGGCGTTTCCTTTGATGGCAAACACCCCACCAAGAGCAGCACAATAAAGAGAGTTACAATCCGTTTCATAAAGGAGTATTCTAGCAGTTATGTTATTTAACCTTATCGGTGCCTCGGACTTCATCCAAAAAATCCGTTTCGCTCCGGGTTGGCATAGGTTCGGTTCATCCTATAAACCACACTGAGCGGCACCTTCCCGTATGGAGCGACCCCTTCCGCTTGTCCATGGTACCCATTCTTTGACCTCACAAAAATGATGCCAACCTATTTTTGGATGAAGCTGGTGTCTCGGAATGGCTGCCGATGCAAGGTTCTGGGTACGCATTACCCCGGATCAACAAAAGAGAAGTCATTGGCAACATTCTTTTTCTCGCGCTGCCGGTCATCAAACGGCGGCACTTTGATGGGAATCGCGAACTTGGTGAATGATGATGAGATAATGGCTTCTCCTTTGTCGAGGCTTGCAATGGTCCGATGAGCTGTTGAGAGATCCTGCGCAGCACTATCAATCAATGCCTGCCGCTCTGGCGCCATTTCAATCCCAAGGATAATTTTTGTGTTCATACTCGCAAGAATATCCCGTGGAATGAGCGATGGTAACTGTGTAATGGCAGTCAGCCCAACCTTGAACTTCCGTCCCTCACGGGCCAAGGTCGAGAAAATATTCCCGCCACGTTCAAGGACTTCACGTCCAAGTACGCGCGGCGCTTCCTCCAACACAATAGAAATGACAGGCTTCTGCCCTAACGAGCCCAGACGCTTGTATTCCTTATACCGATGGAACAGCTCTGTCGCCACGAGCGAACCCACCAGAATCTCCAACTGACCTGAAAAAGAGGACGTATCAATGATAACTTTCCTGGACGCTTCCAGTTCATTGCAGATGTCTGGGATCGTATTTTCACCGGCCGTGATGTCAAAGATGCCATGACAATACAACTGGTTGTGGACAAGTTCCAGCCCGAGGAGAGACAACAGAATACGCCGCACGACTGCCAGTGTGCCCTCGTGAAACACAACATCAAGAGGTTTTTCAAGCATGATGGCTTCGATCCACTCCTGATGGTACTTCCGATAATAGGCATAAAGCAGCTGCTGCTGGGGATCAGAGAGGACAAGGACCCCATTAAAATGCATCGGCTTGATGCTGCGAATATTGATGCGCAATGTTTTCGCGCCTGGTGGTGGACGGTTGGCAGTATAATAGACGACATTGTGTTGTGCCGGATGATCTTTTAGACCAAAACGTGTGCGGCCATAATACTCATCATGCGGATCCAGCACAAGTAACCCGCAATAATCCTTGCCAATGGTTTCCCAAAGAAGGTTATTCATGAGAACAGATTTTCCCCTGCCCGTCGTCCCTGAGATAAGCAGGTGGTGGGAAAAGACGCTTTCTCCGTCAAGATAGACCGGGACCTCGATGATTTTTGATCCGGAACGTATTCTCCCAAAGAGGAGCGGATTGGGCGGCACTGAAAGAAAGGTGAGGTCCTCCTTCGTGACATCACGGACTGGCGAGAAGAATGCGGGCAGTGTCTTGCATACTGCTGCATGCGCCAGCATCATCATGGGCTTTGCATGGACCAGCGTGTACTGCCGCAGCTCTGCATCAAGCACCTCGAGATCGTTCTCCTGCTCCAACTTTAGTCCCGACATCAGTTCAAGATTTGTCTGAGATATTTGGGATCCATAAGCAAGGTCGAATACTTCCAAGAGCACTTTATCATCTGCAACGAGCAACTCGCCAAGTTCTATGGGACATTGCGCTTTCTGGCGGATGAGTATCTTGCCAAATTCTCCGCTAATAACAAGCCCTTTTATCATGACTGATGGCAACAGGCACTGGTTTATATGGTTTCACCAAGAAGTTCATAAGGACGGCCGGTCGCATTGAAAAGTTCATGATGGCCATCAATTATGTGAGCATTGGCTTCCTTCTCTTGCAAGCAAAAAGGGGATTGCAAGAAGAATTTTTGCCATTAACAGGCAAAAGCATATGCGAACCGATGGTCACGGAGCGCAAGCGGAGGAACTTTTCAATGGGACCGGACGACCAGAACCTATATAAGCCATGACATGTCGGTGAAGCACATGTTCCGATATGCACACCTTGCAGACGTCCATATAGGGGGCTGGAGAGACCCGAGGATGAAAGACCTCTCTACCATCGCTTTCGCAAAAGCGATGGACAAAATCATGGAGGAACAGCTTGACTTTATCCTGATTTCTGGTGATGTCTTCAATACCGCATTGCCGGCCATCGACAAAGTCAAGGATGTTACCAAGAAACTCCGCGAAGTGAAGGACAAGGGTATCCCTATATATATCTTGGCCGGCTCGCACGATTTCTCTCCGTCAGGAAAGACGATGCTGGATGTGCTCGAGCACGCGGGGCTCTGGAAGAACGTCGTGCGTGGACAGGTGGTTGATGGCCTATTGAAATTATCGTTCACGATCGACCCAAAAACGGGCGCAAAGATCACGGGGATGCTCGGCAGGAAGGGCATGCTGGACAAAGTCTATTACGAAAACCTGCTCCGTGGACCATTGGAAACAGAACCCGGCTACAAGATTTTCATGTTCCACACCGCATTGTCTGAATTCAAACCAAAAGAGATGGAACTCATGGAAGCACACCCACTCTCGTTGTTGCCCAAAGGTTTTGATTATTATGCAGGTGGGCATGTGCATTATATCTTTTCAAAACAAGAACCAGACTATGGACTTATCACGTATCCGGGACCATTATTCCCCAACAATTTCGGGGAGCTGGAGAAGCTTAGCTGCGGCGGGTTTTACATTGTCACTGCAGCAGAAAAGACGACCATTGATTATGTTCCCATACGGCTGCACCCCGTTGTGGCAGTGACAGTCAAAGCTGACTATAGCACGCCAGCGGTGCTAACACGGCATATCATGCAAGAAGTTGATAAACATAATGTGCAGGATGCGCTTGTGCTTGTGCGCGTTGAAGGCATGCTCACCGGTGGTGGTGCACAGGCAGTGGCGTTTGAAGAAGTTTTTGATAGTCTCTACAAGAGAAGCGCCTATTTCGTGATGAAAAACACGCACATGCTGACCTCACAGGAGTTTGAGGAGGTCAAGCTCGATGCACACGTTGATATGGAGAAAGTAATTGCTGAACATGTGGGCAAGAGCCCCCTCTTCCCGAGTGATGAGGAAAAAAAACTGATTACGACCCTCTTGCAGACATTGTCTCTCGAGAAAGAAGATGGAGAATCCCTGAATGATTTTCAGGATAGGGTTATTAAGGATGCAAAGGGTGTGCTTCCATTTCAGGAATAACTTTAAGAACTGTTCCTCGCCTCCCGTGGAGATGACGAAGACGCTCCCTGGTGAAGACATCGAACTGATTTTACAAGAGTATGATACCCTCTTAATGGGAGATGTCTACGACATTGCCCTGAAGCTTGAATATCGTGGCAAGCAGGGTCTTGCGCTGAAAGTCTATAAGTATGCAGTTGAGCGTTTTGGCGTGACGCCACAGGACGAGCCGTATGAACGGGTAATGGGTGCTGTTATGTACACTGCAATCGGCAAGCTCTACTTTCTCAAGGAAGAATACCTCAAGGCAGACGATGCACTGGGCAAAGCCCACACATTGAATCCGGCTGACAGCGAGACGCAGTATTGGACCGCAGAGGTCTGCCGTGCCCGTGGGTTTCTTGACAACGCCAAGGCATTGTACAGGAAAATAATCAAGGACGATACCAACATGGGGTTTGTTGCAAAGGCAGCAAAAAGATTAGCAGAGCTAGAGCTCAATTAAGGATTCTTGCGCAGCATTGTCCTCGGGAATGGAATGGCATCCTTAATATTGTCAAGTTTGCAAATCCATGCAATGATGCGTTCAACGCCCATGCCGAAACCTGCATGAGGGACAGAGCCATACCGGCGCGTATCAAAATACCATTCATAATTCTCAGATTTTTCTCCCTGCTTGGTCAGGTACTCCTTTAATTTCCCAATGTCCGTCTCCCGCTGACTGCCCCCAATTATTTCCCCATATCCTTCAGGCGCTAGCATGTCGAAGCAGAGGGCTGTACCTGGCATCTGGGGATCTTCAGGTTTGTAAAATGCCATGATCTCTTTAGGATAATTTGTGACGATAACTGGCTTGTCGAAATGTTTCATCAGCGCATCTTCTTCTATTGTGCGTAAATCCTTGCCGAATTCGATGTCCATGCCATCGTTCTCCTTGAGGAATTTCAGTACTTCTCCATAGGTCATGCGATGGAACGGGCCAGTGATGCGGCGTAACTTCTCAATATCCTGTCCAAGAAAGGCCAATTCATCACTGTTCTGTGCAATGACCTGCGCAATAATAGATGTTATAAGTCCTTCAGCCAGTGCTGTCATGTCATGCAGCCCAAGCCATGCCCCTTCAACTTCAGCCATCCAGAACTCTGCCAGATGACGGCTTGTCTTTGAGCGCTCTGCACGGAAGCAGGGCGCGATACAGTAAATCTTTTCCAGCGCGAAAATAGCGGCTTCTGCATAAAGCTGCCAGGACTGTGTCAGATAAACTTTTTCATTGAAGTACTTCACTTCGAACAATGTTGCGCCACCCTCGCAGGCATTTGGTGTGAAGATCGGCGGATTCCATTCAAAATACCCATTGCGTCGGAAATAATCGTGGATTGCGCCCATGACCGTGCTCCGCACTTTCATAATCGCACTTAGCTTCCTGCTCCGCAGCCACAGATGGCGTTTATCAAGCAGAAACTCCGGACTCTGGTCCTTTGTAATGGGAAACTCGTGACTGTCACCGACTATTTCAAGAGCGGATACCGCAATCTCATACCCAGACGGTGCACGCTTCTCTGGCCGGACAATTCCTGTGATGATAACACTTGCCTCAATGGTTGCACGTTTCGTTGCATCATCCCACATCTGCGGGGAAATCTTCTCCTTCTCCACAATGCATTGGATGATATTGGTACTATCACGGACAACAAGGAACGCAAACTGGTTGCTCTTGCGCTCGCGATGAACCCAGCCCCGGATAGTGACTTCACCAGAACCCAGTTCCATTGCCTGCGTTATCGTGGCCATTGAATCGGAGGAACGAGGGTTGATTTATAAAGTTTTATTCAATGGTTGGAGACCGTTTGACAAGAAGGTAGGTACACCCGAAAAAGAACACAGCCAATCCAAGCAGCACGGATACATGCAACGAATTGAGCGGTACTTTATAGATAACAACACTGCCCAGCAAAGAGACTGCCATGGTCACCGGGCTGTAAGTGCCAAGAAGTGCCATCTGCGAAGGCATCGATTCAAAGGCAAAGAAAACGCCCGAAAGGAACATGAAAGGGATGGACAGGACCAGTGAAGAGAGGAGGGCTGTGTTTTCAGACGGAGAGAGCGCACCGAGGAGCATGCCCAGAGACACAAGAAACAATGAGACAATGAGCAGAACTCCCAGCAATACAAGCGACTGAGGAAAAACAACCCCGAACAACAGGATGACACCCACCATCAGGCTGAGCTGCACTCCACATAACAGAAGCAGAAAAAGCAGCTTCTGCAGAAGAAATAGGGCGAGGGGCATGGGTGATAGGATATTACGCATCATTGTCCCTGCTTTCCGCTCAGCCACCATTGCCTGCGATGCAATAAGGAAGGTGATCAGCATCAACACAATTACGACAATGCCGGGAGCCATGAAGGAAAATGGCCTGTCCCCCGGAAAAGTATCGCTTGCCCGCAAGGTCACAGCACGCACAATGTTCCGTGGATCCCGTTTGGTATAGACAGACAGGAAACGGGCAGTGGCATTCAACTGCTCCTGCAGCGCAATGATTTCCTGGGTATAGTTGTGTGTTAATTGTGCAATGTCGCTGAGCTGCCGCTTGGCGTTTGTCTGCGCTTCATCTATGGCCGCAAGATGACTACGCACAGCAGCCACTGCAGCGTCGAATGCAGAGACATTTTCACGAGCTGCTGCCAACACGCCATTGGCTGCACCACGGTATTCACCAATGAGAAGCGTGGTCTGGTTTAAGGTAGATGTCAAATTATTCAGACGGTTGAGCAGGGACAATTGCTGCTGCCGTAATGCCTCTGTTGCAGCCGCTAATGACAGATTAATGCTTGCACACACAATGTTGGGGAGAGTGCAGCTCTCGTTACAGACAACGCACATCGTGTCATAGGTATCTGACAAGTTCTGCAACGTGGGAGTGGGGCCAATGGTCAGGGAAGTGATATTCAAGGATGGAAGTACCGCTGCACTGATGTTCAGTGTATGCAGCGTCTCATTGACATGGTGCTCTGTTTTATCAACGAGATCATATGCTGCAGAGATATTGACTATATCCATGTTGGTGGAGAGATTTTGTGTCCTGACATCGAGTAGGAGTGCCGCCCGTTTGGCTCCGTCAAGATGATCCGCGGCAAATGCGAGACTGATATCAAGGTCACGAAGCTTCGCCCATGCTTCGCTGATGAAGGTGACACCAATCTGCTCATTCATAACATTCACAAAAGCTTCCATTGCAGTGGCAATTGCAAATGCAGTCTGCGGCTTTGCATTATCCACATAGAGTTCTATTTCACTGCCATGTCCCTCCCGGATAGAAGAGGTAAAATCAGCAGGGATAGTGATTGCACCGCGCATTCTTCCCCCCAGCACAGAGGCATTCATCTTCTCAGTACAGCCCGTCGGATATGTCAGCAGTGTGAACGGATACGGAAACGTAAACGATGGGTCATCTGAGCAATACCCTAACCGGATGTTCTTCAGGAATTCTTCCTTTGTTGTACCGGAAAAGACATTGCCCAAAATCACCATGATGACGACGGGCGTTAGGAGCACCAATAAGAGATTTTTCCTGTCCCGGACAAAAAGCCGGATGTCTTTCTTGAAGAGTTCCCTCATTTTCCGAGCAGCTTGACGAAAGCGTCCTCCAATGATGCATATTTTTGCTTCAATCCTGCAGGCGTGTCGAGCGTGATGAGCTTCCCTGCCTGAATCATGCCCACTGTATCGCACAATCTTTCCACTTCTGCAAGATAATGGGTCGTGTAGAGAATCGTCACTTTCTGCGCCTTTATCTTGTCGATAATCGTCCATAGTTCCGAGCGCGAAATGGGATCAACGCCGACCGTTGGCTCATCAAGGAAAAGCACCAATGGCTCATGGACCAGCGCAATGGCGATGTTCAACCGCTTCTTCATCCCCCCGGAGAGTGCACTAGCGAGCGCATTGCGCTTGTCATAGAGACCAAGGAGCTTGAGCAGCCTGTTACTCTGCTCGTGCAATCTTACATGAGATAAGCGGTACAGACTCCCGAAATATATGAGATTCTCATGCACGGTCAAACCCGGGTAAAAGGAATCATCCTGCGGTGCCCACCCGATGAACGGCTTGAGCTTATCTGGTTCAGTAGTGCTGATGCCATTGATATGGACGCTGCCACTGGTCGGTTTCCAGTAGCACGTAAGAATCTTGATGAGCGTTGATTTTCCAGCCCCATTTGGACCAAGCAGGCCAAAACAGCTGCTTTTTTTGATGGTCAAAGTGAAGTTGTCAAGGGCAACGAACTCCTTATGCCGCTTGGTCAGAGCCTGAATCTCAATCATGGACACATTCAAGAGTTCTATGCTTTTAATGATTGTGCCATTGAAACGGCCATCAATTATGTGACCATCGGCTTAGTTCTCGAAGACGCAAAAAGGAGATCGCAAAAGGAATTTTGCCCACACCCAACAGGAAGCATGCGAACCGATGGCCTTTTCAATGCGATTGCCATTCTGCGCAATACGCAAGATTCATCATGGTCATGGCTCGCGTCACAAGGCCCAGACGGCCGCAACGACCATGTTCCGGAGGAATCGTCCCCATGTCTTTCTGCAAGGGTAGCGTCATATAAGAGGCCTTGCCGTACAAATCCCCAGTGAGATTACCGGGATATGAGACATCAACCACAACAGCGCCGTCCCGTATCCAGTCTGGTTGTATCAGGAACCCAGCAGCCGGTACTGCAGTCACGACAATGTCTGCGGCCTGACATGTCTGAATAAGTGCTGACCGTGGGGTTGCACTATTGCACATGGCAACGGTTGCATCAAGATTTGCAAGCATCAGGCTGAGTGGCTTTCCCACACGTAATGAATGGTTTATGATGCCGACGTGGGATCCTTCAAGCGGGACCTGATAGTATTGCAGCAGTTTGACAACAGCTTTCGCTGTTGCCGGCACGACGTAATTCAATGCCCCATTCTGCTCAGGATGCTTCTTGTACTGGACAAGATGACCGAACTGCGCATGATGCAGACCTTCGACATCCTTCAAAGGGTCAACTGCATTCATAATCGTAATGTCCTGTGATGATTTACCTGAGTTCAGGATCAATAAACCGTGAATAGTACTTGTTGCATTCACTTCACGGATAACGGAGAGAATGGACTCAAGGTCATGGGCTTCGTACCGCATCGTCTGAACACCGACAGTCTTTGCGTCCTGCTCAATATATTTCCGATAGACAATGGACCCGTCATCATGCCCCACCAACAGCGTTGCCAAGGACGGGACAAACGGAAGCCGGACAAGGCGTTGCCTGACTTGCTCATGATAGGCATGCGCAACCTGACGGCAATCAAAGATAATCGTCATCCCCATCGCTCTGCTTTTATCCTCTTTGTTTCAATGCCCATTTTCTCGAGCATTGTCTGCATGGCAGCCACCATTTCAGGCGGTCCGCACAGGTAATAGAGACAATCATTATAGTTAGGGACGGTACGCATAATCATGTCTGGATTGATGCGTTCACATTGCCCTTTCCATGATGGATCTGTGCACCGCGTTGCAGTGAAAATTGCTCGGAACTGGGGATTTTTTGCCTGCAGCGCGGCGAGTTCATCAAGAAAAACAAATTCGTCCGGCGCCCTGCTGCTATAGAAGAGTGTCATCGTGTTGGGTGCCTTCTTTTCCAACAGGTACGTAATCATGCAGCGAAATGGCGTGACGCCTGTACCACCGGCAAGAAAGATCAAATCATCTTTCACTGATTCGTCAAGCGTGAAATGACCAAATGGTCCTTTGACCAGCATCTCCTCCCCCACAGGAGCATTATCCATCTCTGTCGTGAAGACACCCGCTTTTTTCAGGGTAATGCCGATGACTCTTTTTTGGGATGGTGATGAAGAAATGGAGTACGCGCGTCGGGTGTTCGGCAGCTTATGCGCGAACTCCACCATCACAAATTGGCCCGGAATAAAGTCCATATCCCGACCAAGGTTCAGGAAGTATGTCTTGACTGTCTCTGTGTCTTGCACAATCTTTTCTATCTTCGCTTGGTATGTCTGCACTGCCATACACAGGCGAACTGCTGTTTGTTATAAATACGTTACGGTTGTGACCTGTACAAGTATGCCATCTATGCTGTATATATATCTGCTTTATGTAGCACGCCATCACAAACAGGCTATGCTCAAAAAACTAGCACAGATCCTCTTGTTTGGGGGCATGGCAGCGACAGGCAATTGCAATGACTTATTGAAGACAGAAGAACTCAAAACACGACTCACCAGTATGCCCGCACTCACCCAGCAACAGCACAAGGAACGGCGCAAATATGCTGTCATCATCAATGGAGACTCTTCAGCACTGCACAGGGGAAATGTTCATGAGGCCTATGCGTCTCTGCAGGCCCTCGGTTTCAGCGACCAGGAAACATATATTCTCTCAACTGAGCCGTTACGTAAGAATGGAATAACCGCACATGCGACTGCTGCAAATATCCCATTGGTCCTTAATCATTTAGAGAAACGGGTAGATGCGAATGACTTGCTGGTGCTGTATACCACAGGACATGGCGTTCTTATGCGAAAAGAAACAGGTCTTGTGCTGGAGGATGCTATCATTGCCCACAAAGGGATAAAAAAGCTGGTCGGCAAGGTCAAGGCACAGGATTATGTCTGTGTTTCAGACCAATGCTATTCGGGTGGACTGGCAAAGGAATTATCGACGCTCAGGGGAAATGTAGTTGCCTATGCAAGCACCGACGAGTCCCATAGCACGTTATGTCAAAGTTTCGCGCGGCCATTCTGGGAATCGTTCAGGAACGGCAAAGCTGATGTGAATAAGGACAAGAAGACGACACTTGACGAAGCATTCGAATATGCTGCGGCTATCCATAGCGCAGCTGCAGATGTTGGAGATGAAGAATCAAATCAGGCTCAAGCATACCGGTCGAAGAGGTATCCCCAAGAATTGCGGTGATTGGGCTTCATCCAAAAAATCCGCTTCGCTCTGGGTTGGCATCGGTTCGGCTCATCCTATAAACCACAT
>JACQSS010000051.1 GCA_016211195.1 Candidatus Woesearchaeota archaeon | reverse complement strand
GGTACCATGGACAAGCGGAAGGGGTCGCTCCATACGGGAAGGTGCCACTCAGTGTGGTTTATAGGATGAGCCGAACCGATGCCAACCCAGAGCGAAGCGGATTTTTTGGATGAAGCCGGCGTAACCGCCAATTTTATATACACCCCCTTTTTCTCATTGGTAACTCGGGGGTGCTTGAATGGTATCAGCAGAACTCATGCTTGGTTTGGTGTTTTCGATCAGTTTCATAGCTCTTCTTTTCGCAGCGTGGCTTGTCCGCGATGTCCTGAGACGGGATACGGGGACGCCATCAATGCAGGCAATCTCTGATGCCATCAAGGAAGGTGCTGAGGCATTTGTCAAGCGTCAATATAAGACCATTGCCATTTTATCTGTGCTGGTCGCATTGCTCCTCTTTGGTATCTATGTGTACACAGGCAGGATGGAGCTTGCGGTCAAGACGAGCATTGGCTTCCTTTTCGGTGCATTGTGTTCTGCCATTGCAGGTATCTTTGGCATGTATATCTCCGTTCGTGCAAATATCAGGACAGCTGCAGCAGCACGACATTCTGTTGCTGAGGCCATGCGGATTGCATTGCGCGGCGGTGCGGTGTCCGGTGTACTCGTGGTTGTACTGTCATTGGTGGGCGTTGCAGGACTGTATGTGCTCTTTGGTGCCAATCCCCAGACAACGCCGTTCATGCTTGTTGGCTATGGATTTGGTGCAAGCTTTGTCGCGCTCTTTGCCCAGCTTGGCGGGGGCATTTATACAAAAGCAGCAGACGTCGGTGCAGATCTTGTCGGGAAAGTGGAAGCAGGCATACCTGAAGATGACCCGCGAAACCCGGCAGTCATTGCAGATCTTGTCGGTGACAATGTCGGTGACTGCGCAGGCAGGGGAGCTGACCTCTTTGAATCGACTGCTGCAGAAAACATTGGAGCAATGATTCTTGGCGTTGCGCTCTATCCAGTATTCGGCCTGAACGGTGTCCTGTTTCCGCTCGTGGCACGGGCATTTGGACTGATCGCGTCCATGGTCGGTATCGTGTGCGTCAGGGGCAATGAGCATGAAGATCCGATGAAAGCGCTCAATAGGGGGTACTACATCTCAAGCGTTCTTGCTGCAGTGTTTTTCGGTGCTGCAGCATGGTGGCTCCTTGGCGAGCACTGGACATGGTTCTTCTATGCAGGGCTGGTCGGCATCATCATGGCACAGCTGTTCGTCTTCATCACGCAATACTATACAGAATACAGATACAGGCCCGTCAAGGAAATTGCACAGGCAGGGACAACAGGTCCGGCAACAGTCGTTATCTCTGGCTTGGCTGTCGGTCTTGAAAGCACAGCATTGCCTGTCATTGTCATTTCCATCAGCCTCTGGCTTGCGCACTGGTTTGGCATGCAGAGTGGCATTGAACATGGCGGCCTCTATGGTACTGCCATTGCCACCATGGGAATGCTATCGACAGCTGCCTATATCCTTGCAATGGATACTTTTGGCCCCATTACAGACAATGCCGGTGGCATCGTTGAGATGAGTAATGCCCCTAAAGATGTACGGCAGCGGACTGACCGCCTTGACGCAGTCGGCAATACGACAAAGGCACTGACTAAAGGATATGCAATCGGGTCCGCAGCGCTGGCTGCTTTCCTGTTATTCTCGGCATATATGGATGAGGTGGCTCACCTGACGGGCAAAGCATTTGCAGTTGTTGATCTCGCAAAGATGGAGGTTTTTATCGGTGCATTACTTGGCGCGATGCTGATTTTCCTCTTCTCGGCACTGGCTATCCGTGCTGTCGGGAAAACAGCGGAGTATGTCATCAAGGAAGTGCGCGCACAGTTTAGGAACAAGGGCATTATGGAAGGCAAAGTCAAGCCTGATTATGCTGCATGCGTTGACATCACTACCAGCGGTGCATTGAAGAACATGGTGCTGCCGGGAGTGCTGGCAGTCAGCTTTCCGGTTATTGTCGGCTTACTCCTCAAAGCAGAGGCAGTTGCCGGCCTATTGATGGTCGGAACAGTTGCAGGGATTTTGCTGGCACTCATGTTGAACAATGCCGGCGGCGCGTGGGACAATGCCAAGAAGTACGTTGAAACAGGTGTGCATGGCGGAAAAGGGAGTGACACGCACAAGGCGGTTGTCGTTGGCGATACAGTCGGTGACCCATGCAAGGACACTGCTGGCCCTTCACTGCACGTCCTCATCAAGCTCTTGGCCACCATCACACTGGTGTTGGCTCCGCTCTTTATTTGATTTTTTCTTATTTTCAAGTAATAACTAATGTTTTTATAGGCAGAATGCTTGAAGGCTATTATGTGGTATGACCTATTTGTGCAAAACTGGGACATATTTCTGTTGTATCTGCGTCCATTCCTTCTGCTGTTTGTTGTTTATCTTGTCGCGAAGCTTGTGGGCTGGTTCCTTGAGCGGCTGTTTGATAGACTCGTTGCGCTCAGGATTCACATAGATCCTACGCTAGCCGCTATCCTCAGAAGGATTGTGATTTTCATTATCTACTCGGTTGGTATCATGGAAATCATCATGGAAATCCCGCAGCTGCAGTCGCTTGCGTACTCGCTCTTTGCTGGAGCTGGCTTGATTGCGATCATTGTGGGGTATGCAGGCAAGGACATCTTGTCCAATATCCTATCTGGCGTTGTCATTGCATTGTTCCAGCCGTTCAAAATCAATGATAACGTGCTCTTTCGGGGTGATTATGGGTTTGTGGAAGACATCACGTTGAGGCATACTGTCATCAGGACACGTGATAACCGACGTATTATTGTCCCCAATTCGATGATTACCTCAGAAGAGATTACCAATTATTCTGCAAAGGACCCGACGGTCAAGAAGTTTGTTGATGTGGGCATTAGTTACGATTCCAGCATTGACATGGCACGGGACATCATGCTGGATGAAGCAAAGAAGCATCCAGATATCCTACGGCATAAGACCAAGAAGGCAGATCATCGTCCCAGAGTCTTTGTTGAGCAGCTTGCTGACTTCTCTGTGGTCATGCGGCTGGAATTCTGGACAGAAGATGAAGAAGCTGGTTATCAGATAGCCCGTGCGCTACGTGAATCCATCAAGAAACGCTTTGACAAGGCGGGCATCGAGATACCGTTCCCGTACAGGACGATTGTGTACAAGAAGCAGAAGAGAAAGTGAAGAAAGGCGCCTCCACTCGTTTTGGTTTATAACGTCTGGTACAAAATGAAACCGGAAGTATCTACAGTTTTGTCACACGTCACTTCTGGCATACAAAAAAGACTGGTGGGTGTTTCCTGATATCTGTGTTGGAAATCTGATAGTCACCATTGATTTCAAGAATCCTAAATCGGGTCTTTCTGATTTCACGCTCAACTTCCTTGACAGAGGGGATGTGGATGTATTGCTGGGTTTTGTACTTTCTTTGCTTATCGCTTGTTTCTCTATCAAAAAGTCTATCGCCAAAATCTTGTTCCCAGATAGGGAGCCCAAGTGGCTTCAAGAAGTAAAATCGTATCCATTGCTTCACCCAGAAAAAGAAGTTTTTCCCCATAAAAACCCGCGAGTGCACTGTAAAAATGAAAATCCCTCCTTTTTTCAAAATTCGATACACTTCCTGGAGAGCTTTTACCCGATGTTCACTGCCGGGGATCTGGGTCCATCCCTGATTTGAAAAGAGAGCACAATCAAAGGAATGTTCATCAAATGCAAGATGAGTGGCGTCGCCAACCCTGTAATCACTTTTCATCTTCATTTCTTTGGCAATTTTCTTCGCGTTCTTAATCATTGCAGGAACAAGGTCTAGACCTATTACTTTGAAACCCATCTTTGAGAGGGGGATTGTCGTCCGTCCGGTGCCACAACCGATATCCAGCAGTGTGGCATTTTTCTTTGTGAAGTATTTCTTGATGAAATGGTTTTCAGCAATCCATAGCCCCTCTTTTGCCTTTTGGATGTAGAGACGCTGCGCGTTTTCGCCAGCAAATTCCTCAACGACTACTTTTTTGAGATCAGTTTTCGTCGCTACTTCATCTCTGCTTTTGCATCCTCTGCCTTTTCCCGTGCTTCCAATGCAAGGTCAACCGCTTCATCATAGCGTCCATTCTTCAGTGCCAATGTTCCCCGATAATAGATCGCATTAGCTTCATTGTAGATTTTCCGTGCAATTGCGATATCCTCTCCCCTGTCCTTTGCTCGCGCCAGGGCCTTGAATAAGTCGGTCATGAAATTCTTGGTGGCAGCAAGCTCTGCCTCTGCGTCATCCATTGTGGCTGTAGCTGACTTTTCCTCTGGCTGTTCTTCTACTGGTTCTTCTTCCTCAGGTACTGGTTTTTCTTCTTCTTTCGGCGTTTCCACAGGTTTTTTCTGCTCTTCCTCAAATGCAATGCCTTCTTCAGCATCAAAGAGAGGCTCTTCCACTTGTCCCAACTCCAAGTCGTCATCAAACAGTTCATCAGGAACAGTAAATGCTGGTGATGATGACTCCTGCTGCGACCAAAGCAAGAATCCTACGGCAATAACAGCAACAGGTATAATCCACCACCATTGCTTTTTTTCCTTGCCGACCCATTTGACTTCTTCGTGATGTTTTTTTGTCTCGTATTCAACAGGCTTTGTTTTTCTCCAGTAATAGACACCCACGACAACGAGGACAATAATTATCCACAGCCACCAATAGCTCGTGGTCGTGGCTGGTTCACTTACCATCGGTGCAAATTGTGCCTCTTCTTTCGATACAGTCTGCTTTGGTTTTGCTCCTTCGGGTTTCCCGGCTTCCGGTTCCACACCTTCCTCTCTCTCATCTTTTATACTCTCTTCTTCTATTTTTTCTACTCCCTTTTCAGGCGGGATGACAAACGTCGCTTCCTCTTCAGGTGTCAATGGTTTTCCTTCGAGCACCTTAATGATTGGCCCCATTTGTCCTTTGCTGCAGTCCTCCGGGCAGTTCTTTTCTGTTTCACGGCCGTCGCATTTGCCGTTTTGGTTGCACAGCGCGAGCGAAGAGACATCAATTGAGTCAATCTCTTTCCCGGTGGGATCAATGAGCCTGATGACTGCTCCTTCACTATGATAGGGCATGACCAGTGTGTAGTCTGCTTCTGTCAGAATAACCGGCGGAGTCCCAATATCTTCCGGTAGTGTGACTGGAGAGAGGAACAGAGGAAACATGAAAAACCGCGTCGCCAGTTTATTGCCGTCGGCATCATACAAAGCCGCTTGATAGCCCTGTGTGCTTTTGTCGTCTGTACCCGGACCGCTGACAACATACGGATCACCAACACGGGTCACGATACCATTATCGTAATGTAAGGGGACAAAATAGGATTTCTCAAGCGGCACAGCTGTGACGGCCATTGCTAAGAGGAGGAAGATAAGGAGATGCTGTTTCATGAGTACCCCCTCAGGAGCGTCGTGATGTGGTTCTGTGCAACTGTGCTGAAATAATGCTGACTATGTGTCCTCATCACATCCCCTGCAGCGGTTGACCTATACCAGTTCTGATAACCACAGACATCGACACATGCAGTGCCTGCAATCGTATTCCACCTTGCGCAGGGTTGTGCAGTGTCGCAGTTAGGCCGTAACGAATAGCCACCCACAGTTGAATTGAGCCCATAATCATATTCATCACCCAAGCCCAGAAGATGGCCAAACTCATGCGCCAGGATGGGTGCAGTTTCTGTCGATGAATAATATGAAGTTGCGATCCCGCCACCTGCGCCGCCGTATTGGGCACTGTTATGGACAAGGAGCACATATTCGTACCCGCAGACATTTGCCACTGCTTTTGCCTGTGCATCATTGCAGACTAATAATCTGTCTGCGCTATGGTCTGCCGGGTCTCCGGGTGCAGCCTGATAGGCACAGCTCATATCCGCGTCCCACTTGTCTGCTCTGTTCACATTCACCTTGGCCTTATTGCTCTTGAACGGCTCATAATCCAAAATGTGATCAGCTGTGCTGCGGGCAACCCGTATCCACTTATCTTTGTCTGTCTTGGGGAATTTGCTCGGGACAATCGTGATATCCATTTTGGACGCTGCATCGCCGCTGTCATGGAGCTTTGTACATCCTTCACTTGCAATGCACTCGTGCTTTGACGTGTCACAGCTATCTGTTGGAGGGCTGCAGTGTGTGTCATCACAGCATTTATATGGATTGCAGACGTGGTCCTTTATTTCTCCGCAGGGGCAATCCACCTTTGCGCACTTATTATCAGTGCACGTCTCATCAGCAGCGCAATCTTCCTTTTTACAGCAGTCATATGCCTCGCATGCATGATTCTTTATCTCGCCGCATGGGCATTCAACTTTCTGGCAGGCATGTGTCTCCTGATTGCATTTCTGGTCATCGCCACATTTTGTATCATCGCAGCAGTCATATGATTTACAGGCATGGTTCGAGACTTCTCCGCAGTCGCATGGCACTTTCTGGCACTTCTTTGTTGTAGGGTCGCATAATTCATCATCCGCACATTCCTCTGTTTTCTGACAAGGTTTCGCCTGATCTCCTTTCAAGACGCATAATTTGCCATCATCACTTTTCACATAGCCATCAAGACAGACACATTTCTTTGCTGTCTCATCGTACCGCGTATTGGGATATTTCAGTGGGCATGCTTCGTTGCCATACTCACTCATCGTGACACAGTCATCTTTTGCCACGTTCAATCTGTACCCATCAGCGCAGATGCATTTTTTCTCCGGACCGCAGACATATTTCGGCGGGCATTTCTTTACGTCGTCACATGCCGCACCCAGCCCGGTTGCGCCACCCTTGATGCATGATTTCCCATCAGGTCCCTTGACTGTGTCTGGTGGGCAGGTGCATTTTTTCTGTGCAGCATCATAGACTGCACCGGGGAATTTCTTTGGACAAACTTCATTGCCATACTCTTCCTGCGTGACGCATTTGGTCCTGTCAGCATTCAGGCGGTAGCCATCACGGCAGGTGCATTGACCTTCCTCGCATTGATACCGTGTGCTGGGGCATGGCTTCTTGTCGTTGCATGGCTGCCCGGCTGCAGCTGGAATTTCTTCTTTGATACATGATTTCCTGTCAGGACTCTTTTGGGTGCCTTTGGGACAGACACATTTCTTCGCCTGCTTATCATAGACTGAGTTCGCGAATTTCTGCGGACAATATTCATTGCCGAACTCTTCCGGTGTGACGCATCCTGTGCGCGCCACATTGGGTTTGTATCCTTCCTGGCATTTGCACCGTCCATCGACAAAGACAGTATTGCTTTTGCTCTTGCATCGTTCTTCTGGAGACTTCGGGGGAGCAGGCGATACTGCTGTTCCTCCACCGGGAGCCCCCTGAGTTGTTCCTCCACTCTGAGTTCCCGATGACGATGCTGTCCCTGATGGCTTCGTGCCATCAGTACCAGCCACACATTTCCCATCCTTTTTGCTGAATCCACCGGCGCAGTTGCCCGTGACTGGGTCGACAGCTGCCGGGTGGTCTTCACATTTCTGTCCTTCGGGCAGGCAATGGGTTACCAACCCTTTTTCATTCCTGCACGTGACTTTAGGGTCACCACCCCATTCAGAGACCCAGCAGAGGCAGTCCTCGACATACGTGTAGCCAGCGCCAGCTTCAATACAATGTTTCTGGATGCATCGGATAGAACCACGTGAGTAGACAAAGCCGGGCTCGCACTGTGTCTGTGCTGTGGCCACAGGTACGAGAGCAAACACCAGGAATAACAGTAGTACCCCCCATTTCATGCATGATTCCACAGTGTTTTTCTATATAATTGTTTTGGTGAACCTTTCAATGGAATCAATGTCACAGGCTTCATCCAAAAATAGGTTGGCATCATTTTTGTGAGGCTAAAGAATGGGTAACATGGACAAGCGGAAGGGGTTGCTCCATACGGGAAGGTGCCACTCAGTATGGTTTATAGGATGAGCCGAACCGATGCCAACCCAGAGCGAAGCGGATTTTTTGGATGAAGATTATGTCACGCTCTTTTTTATTAATTCCTTGTGCTTGTATCCAGGGATGGATAGCAAATGGGGTGTCGCTCTTG
>JACQSS010000049.1 GCA_016211195.1 Candidatus Woesearchaeota archaeon | reverse complement strand
GTATGTTATCATGGGTATGACTGGCGCAAGCAGCTGCAAGAGCACGTCAAGACAGTAATGCAATGTCTGCAATGCCCCATTCTGCTGTTCCTTCGTAAATGTGTTCGATTCATTATATGCCCGGCTCTTGACCATTTCCAGATAATGCGATGCAAATGTTTCCCACAGGAAATGCTTTATCTCGAGGATAGGATTATGGAAATCATAGGCTGGGTAGCCTTCTGCAGCAACGTGAATCAGGCGATGCACCTCATTGACTATCCACTTATCCGTCTCCAGCAACTCCACTTTCCCTGTGCACTCAGGGAACATGGAAATGAATCGTGCAACGTTCCAAAGTTTGGTCAGCGTTTTGCCTGCGCCTTCGATGCGCTCATACGAGCAGACAAAATCATCCTTGTCAATGTTCCCCTCCACAGCCACCCACAAACGGATTGGCTCGGCGCCGTATTTGTCGAGGAGTTCCTTGGGGTCAATGGCATTGCCCATAGACTTGGACATCTTCTTCCCTTTCTCATCGAGAATATGATGATGTATCCAGACATCATGGAAGATGACATCACCCGTTAAGAGATAATCTTTGAGCAGCGTATAGTACAGCCATGTGCGCACAATCTCCTTTCCCTGAGGCCGTAATGTACAGGGCTTTGCCCGTTCAAAGAACGTTTCATCGCGTGACCATTGCAGGATATATAATGGAGAAATGGACGAGTCAAACCATGTATCAAAGACGCGTTCCTCTCCTCTGAATTCCCGGTTGCCGCACGTGCATTTGTCTATGGGCGGCTTCTCTTTCCATGGCTGATAATAATGGCCCTTGGGTGGAACAAAGGTTTTGCTGCATTTTGTGCAGTACCATAATGGAATCTCTGTCGCATAAAACCGCCTGCGCGAAATAGGCCAGTCAATGGACACCGCATCAATCCAGTCAAGCAGAATCTGCTTTGACCGGGGGGAATAAAAGGAGATCTTGTCTGCGACTTCCCGCATTTTGTCCTTGAAATCAACTTGTTTGAGGTAAAACTCCTTCATCGCGATGAATTCGATATGGTCCTTGCTGCGTTCGCATATTGGAGTTCTATGACTGACAGTCCGCTGGTTGACCATGAGATTCTTTTCCTTGAGCGTGTCCAGCATTTTTTTCCGCGCATCTTTCACTCTCATCCCGCAAAGGAATCCGGCACGCTCATTCATGGTGCCATCGGCATTTATGGAAATAAGGGGGGCAAGGTTCATCTCCCTGAAAAAGCGTATATCTGTATAATCCCCAAACGAGCACATCATAACAAGCCCGGTTCCCTTATCCATCTGCGCATAAGGGTGGGCTTTGATGGGAACTTTTGCTTGAAAAATTGGTGTCAATGCATGTTTCCCTTCGAGATGCTTATAGCGTTGGTCATCTGGATGATAGATAATCATCGCACAGCTGCAGACAAACTCAGGCCTCGTGGTTCCGATGATGATTTCTTCTCCGGTTTCAGCAACAGTGAACTTTATGTCGCTGAAGATGGTCTGCACATCTGTATAATCAATCTCAGAATCTGCGATTGTTGTTCGGCATCCTGGGCAATAATTGTTTGTCCGCTCAGCTTCATAGATAAAGCCTTTGTTCCAGAGGTCAATAAACGTGTCCTGTGTCAACGCGCGGTAATCCGCAGAGTCAGTCTCGTAGATTTCACCGAGGCCAGTCCCAATTTTCCATGAATTATAACTATGGCCTAAGCGCAGAAAAGTGTCCACAGACTCGGCGCTCGCTTCTTCGAGCACTTTATTACAATAGTCAAGATATTCCTCGCGGGGAACATGACCGAAGCGGATCTTGAACTTCTTTTCTGCTGCCATCTCAATCGGCAGTCCGTTCCGGTCAAGGCCCAATGGAAAAAGGACATTGCAGCCAGCCATCCGCCGATACCGGGCAAACATGTCCATCAGCGTATATGTCGTTGCATGGCCCATGTGAACCGGAGAATTAACGTAAGGTGGCGGTGTATCAATAGAATAAACCTGCTTTTTGCTTTTTTTGTCAAAGGCATACCTATTTGTTTCTTTCCACTCCTGATAAATCGGCTTTTCCAGCTCCTTGCTCCATGCCTTTTCCTTGAGTTTAGGATCGTTCACAGGCAGCGGCAAAAGGACATGAGTTTAAAAAAGTAGTGGCCTGTGTGCCGTTGAAAAGTTCATGATGGCCATCAATCATGTGAGCATCGTTTTTTTTTCTCTTGCAAGCAAAAAGGAAATTGTAATGGGAATTTTTGTCAATACCCGGTGAATCACATGCGAACCGATGGTCACAGAGCGCAAGCGGAGGAACTTTTCACTGGGACCTGCTTGTGGACCATGATGGAGCCCAGCCGACTTCATCCAAAGAATCCGCTTCGCTCTGGGTTGGCATCAGTTCTGCTCATCCTATAAACCGCACTGAGTGGCACCTTCCCGTATGGAGCGACCCCTTCCGCTTGTGCATGTTACCCATTCTTTAGCCTCACAAAAATGATGCCAACCTATTTTTGGATGAAGCCAGCCCAGCCAATACCTTAATAAATAAACCTGTGTTTTGTCAGCAAATGTGGACGCACAAGTATGCACCGCAAACGACTGCAGATATCGTCGGACAGGATATTGCACCATTGAAAGCATTTGTGCAAAAATATCCGGGCAGGAAACGTGCAGCGCTGCTTCACGGGCCAAGCGGCTGCGGCAAGACTGCCAGTGTCCATGCCCTTGCGCGTGAGCTTGGCTATGAGTTGCTTGAGGTTAATGCCTCCGATACAAGGAATGCAGAATCATTGCAAACTATCCTCGGCTCTGCCAGCAAGCAGCGTTCCTTATTTGGGACAAGCAAAATCATTTTGGTTGATGAACTGGACGGATTGTCCGGCATGCATGATAGGGGGGGGGTTGGTGCGCTGGTCAAACTCATTGAAGAAAGCGCATTCCCCATCATTCTCACGACAGGAGACCAATATGACAGGAAGATTGCGTCTCTGAAGACAAAATGCGAGGCTCTTGCCTTCACCAGTATCCCCATTGCAGCATTAGTGCAGTTGCTGGCACGCATTGCAATAAAAGAAGGCATACGCGCAGATGAGGCAATGCTGAGAGCCCTTGCCCGAAGGGCTGGCGGCGATGCACGTGCCGCTATCCTTGACTTACAGACGCTGGCTGGGACGAGTCAAACCGTTACTGCTGAAGGGATTGCAACAATCGGTGAACGCACACAGATCGAATCAATGATGCAGGCGCTGATGAAAATCTTCAAGACGACTGATGTACCAGTTGCTGCAGCTGCACTGGATACTGTTGAGGAAGATGAACAGGAGATCATGCTCTGGATAGATGAGAATCTGCCAAAGGAATACAGGAACCCAAGCGATCTCGCAAGAGCGTATGACGCGCTCTCAAAAGCAGACGTGTTCTCATCACGTATCAGGAGGTGGCAGTATTGGCGCCTCCTTGTGTATGTGCGGATGTTCCTAAGTGTTGGCATTGCCTTGTCCAAGGACAACAAATATGCACAATTCGTCTCCTACGGCCCCACACGGCGGATCCTGAAGATATGGCGCTCCAACATGAAGAACGCACACAAAAAGAGTATTGCAGAAAAAATCGGAGGACTAACACACTGTAGCGTCAGGGAGGCGACGAGAAATGTGCCGTACTTCCGTAGGATGAAAGCAGAAGCGCTTGAGGAGTTGGAATTGACGCCTGAAGAATTAGGCTGGCTTCACTCGTAGGTTCTCTTTTTAATGCCTGCTTGATAGTTACCCAATGCTTCCTTTACAAGCTCGTCCCCTTTTGGCGTCGGATACTTGCCCGTCAGGCAGCCAAGGCATAATTGCTCACGGCGCAGCCCAAGACCAGTAATCAGATCATCCACTGACTGATAGACCAAAGAGTCGACGCCGAGCAGTTTTTCCATTTTGGTGATGTCACCTTCAGTTTGCATCGCCAAGAGTTCCTGGAACGTGGACATATCAATGCCATAAAAACAGGGACTCTTGATAGGTGGGCAGGCAACACGATAGTGCACTTCCCTGACCTTGCCTCTGGTCCGCAGCAGCTCAACAAGGGACTTCGCAGTATTTCCCCTGACAATACTGTCTTCGATAACATAGACCTTCTTTCCCTCCAGCACTGCACGATTGACGTCGAATTTATTTGCCACCTTCTCAAGCTTGTTCTCCGCTGAGTCGATAAATGTCCGTTCGCTGCTTTCAACTTTGATCAACCCTTCCTCCTCACGGATGCCAAGCTCTTCAGCAAAACCTTTACTAATCGGTAATGCACTGTTCGGCACCGGGATAACGATATAATCGTGGGCCAGTTCGACCTCTGAAACGCCAGCCAGCCTTTCCCGTTCCCGTTTCCCGAGCAAATGTCCCAAGGCGCGGCGTGCTTCATAGACAGAGCGGCCCTCGATCATGGAGCAGACATTGGAAAAATAAATCCATTCAAACATGCAATGTGCCCGTCCTGTCTTGGTGGTATAAGGAACAATAGAAACATCATTCTTTTTCACTAACAGCATGGTCCCCGGCGGCAAGTCTGTTATGTTCTCTATGCCGATATTCTCCAGTGCAACACTTTCCGACGCTGCGGCAACAAGCCCATCCTTAAACCCATAACATATCGGCCGTATCCCCAAAGGGTCACGGACAACGGCGAGTTCATCATTGGCATTAATGAATGCGAGGTTATATGCTCCATCAAGCCGTGCTGCAAGGTTTGCGAAAACAGAGGGAAGATTATCTGCGTGCTGCGCAAGCTCCTCATTGATCTCGTACAGAAGAAGCTCTGTGTCCACAGTTGTCTCCAGCGCAATGTTCTTTTGCGCAAGGGCCTCTTTTCGCTCACGGTAGTTTGCGATATTGCCGTTGAATGCGATGGCAAAACGCCGCTGGATGTGCCCATCCCGATGCAGAAAAGGCTGCGCGCACTCGACGTCAGTTGAGCCGCTTACTGCATAGCGTGTATGGCCAATGCCTTTCGTGCCCTTGTACTGGTCCTTAAGCGTCGCGAATGGGGAAAAGACGTGGTTGACAGACCCGTTTTCACGGTACCGCTTGAGACATTTCTTCTGGTGTGGAGCGAATGTTGCAAATCCGGCAGCCAGATGGCCGCGATTCTGCATCTTCAGCAGCATTGAATAGAGCAATGGAATAAGCGATTCGTCTTTTCCGTCCAGCAATGCCACAGCAGCAATCCCGCACTCGTCGTGTATCTCGCTCATAAAAAAAGCGGGAGCTGGGACTCGAACCCAGGAATAAGAGGGTTGCAGCCTCTCGCCTTAGCCGCTTGGCTACCCCCGCATAGACACGCGCGGTGCTTGGTGGGCTTATAAAGATTTCTGCTAATAGTCTTCAGAGAAATAGACGACACTGGTATCGAAATCAGTGACGATATGGCGGACTTTCAGGGTGAGGATGCCATCATCTTTGCCAAGTGAGATAAAGCCGGGAACTGTCTGTAATGCATCAAACAGTGAGTCATAGTCCCTGCAGAGAGACTGGTATGTCTGATCCAGCTCTTTCTCCTTTGCCTGACCAATATCCCATGCGCGATAATTATAATGGGAGCAAGGCAAAAAGAACGTGAGCAGGAAATTGACACATTCTCCTTTCACGTCGCGAAAAACGCTGCGTGGTTGTCCCAATTTTTTGTTACCAGTCAGATGATCAATCATGTCCCACACGTGCTCGACAGAATCGTCACAACGAAGCGGAATGCCCACAAGGCGTTCTACACCGGCTGTGATTCCAGACGCTCTGGGTATTGGTTGTGTATGCCGCTGAAAAATGACTTCACGAATACTCAAGCCTAATGATTGATGGTGATCATGGCAAAATCCATATTCTGGATGCACACCTATAATACCAATACCGGTATTGTCAAGCAACCGCCCATGCAATGATCCTTGTGTGGGAAAGTGTTTGTCGACTGGTGTTACATAGTCCCATAGGGAAACCTTAGACTGATCTGCCAAATACCTTGTCTTAACAAGGGTTAGGAAATCAACAAGATGTTGCGGCGTGAGCGGCTCGGCATGCAGCAACTGGTCAAGTGTTGAAAAATCAACTGGTGTCAGCATCGGCCGTTGCAATTGGAGTGACTATTTAATACTTTCTGGGTTTAATTCCCCGCAGCTTGCTGCGGCTGGTACTGATTGATATATTTGTTTGTATTATCTTCTGGTATGTATCCCCTTAAGCATGCCTGTCACAAGGTATACGTTCTCAAATATCACCTGATTTTTATCGTCAAATACAGAAAGGATTTGTTTCTGAATGAAGTGTATGTCAGCTATGT
>JACQSS010000048.1 GCA_016211195.1 Candidatus Woesearchaeota archaeon | reverse complement strand
CTATAAACCACACTGAGTGGCACCTTCCCGTATGGAGCGACCCCTTCCGCTTGTCCATGTTACCCATTCTTTAGCCTCACAAAAATGATGCCAACCTCTTTTTGGATGAAGCCGGCTACCGCAGAAGAGTACACTCATTTGGGTCATCTTCAAGGTGAAGAAGTCCCTGTTCCTTGATGAGGCAATATGTCCCCCCTTTCCGTGTTGTCGTATCACTCTCTTCCCTCATCCAGCTACTATCAACATTGCGGGGTAGGATAAATGAACTCCCATACCGTGGCTCGTCATCATACCGCAGCTGCAACTCTTGTGCCACTTTATCCGTACTACGCAAGCCGGCTAATGTAACCGTATATGATCGCCCGTTGACGGTTGCTGGGAGCTCGATGACCCGCTGGAAGCCGTCCTCCATTGCTGCAGCCGTTTTTATCTCGGTTTGAACCACATTAAGTTCATCCTGAATCGCCTGCCGCGCCCGCGCATCCAGCGCATCTGCCAGCCGTCCTTGGATGACACCAAAGAACGAAACAAAGACAAGGAACATGAAACTCACCAACAAGAGAAACTCGAGAGCGGCCTGTCCTTTTGTCATGGTTATTCGATTGTAATCTGGACTTTGTCTTCCACATCATGCAGGAACGTCAATGTCTTTGGTCCCGGCGCGCGGAAGCGTTCTCTATCCTCAATTGTCTTGCCAAAGTCGCATTTGTTTTCCGTACAGGTACTATCTGCCTTGATAGGGACGCTGGTCGTGAACCCCAGCTCATTGTCATGCAGTGCAAAAACAACTTCACATGGTTTGTCATTGACACAGCGATAGTAGAAACGATCAACCAATGAGGGCATTGCCGCCTGAATGGTCAGCTTTGACCCTTTGCCATAGTAATAGACTTTCTCTGCATTGGCGACCATTGCATTACCCACTTCGTTTGCTCTGGCCAGAGACAATTGTTCCTGCGACTGTGCTGTGTAGTTATAGAGAATAAACAGAGAGGGAATCAGCAACATGAACAGGAAACCGGTGACAAGAAGATACTCTACAGCAAACTGGGCTTTACGAAAAGAAAAGAAAAAAAAAGGCATGGCATTGTTAATGGACCGTTGCAAAGACTTCGCCTTCAATGGTGTGTTCAAGTCCAGTTGCGCCGCCTTTCTTGTACGTCACTTCAAGATAGGCCTTGATCTTCTGGTCCTTCCGCTCAGGAAGTCCTGTGCAACCGCTTATATCATAGGTTTGCGTCTGCCCATTCCCAAGGGGCTGGCCAATTGCTTCATTTTTGCACAGCACATTGATTTTATCATCACTCTTGACGACTATCTTTGAGATGTGCATTGCTTCACCGAGATTGTTCTGCAGTCTAAGCGTTACTTTGTCGCCTTCCAACCGATAGTCCTTGCATGCCATTTCCACACCCATGATGCATTTCTCAGGCAATAATGCAGTCGGACTCAAGACACCAAAATATCCCAACGCGCCAATAATGACGAGGACAACGAGAATTGCCCAGCCATAGGTCATTAAGAATTCCATTGCAGCTTGTGCTTTTCTATTCATAGTATCCCTCCTTTTGGATATGAAAATTGAGACACTTCACATATATAAACATTACTGGGGAGCTGTCGGCGTGCCGGGTAGACCAAATGTTGGCTCTGCCTCTTCCCCCGGCAATTTCGGCTCTGTTGGCAAGCCGAAAGACGGCTCAACCCCAGCAGATTCTCCAACCCGCGCATACAAAACTCCAGTCAATGTATGCGCAAACTCAGGCACTCCTTTCGCGTATGCAATCTTCATGCGGAGGTTTGCTTTTGCGTTGGGAAGACCAGTAGCTTTGGTACAAGGGATCTGCTGCTCAACCCGTTCACCATTCCTGACTTCCTTGGCAGCGGGTGGCTGCCACGTGCAAAGAATATCAAGTGTCTCTGGATTCACAATCTCAATCTTGCTTATGAACGCTTTCTCACCTAATGTGTTCACCAGATGCAACGTCACTGCATTTGTTGTCACCTGAGAATCTGCGCAACTGAAACCGACAACAATCTCGCACCGCTCCGGCAGGAAAGCAGTGGGTGACAGCAACCCGAAATAGCCGAGCACCCCCACCAAGGACAGGACAGCAATGATTGCCCAGCCATACGTCATCATGAATTCAAAAGCAGCCTGTCCTTTCATACCAACCCACCGAATATCGCGAGCAGTGTCTTGAGCAGAAAGGTGTACACCAACAAACCGACAAGCACGAATGTTGGTACATACTTTAATCCGGATTTGATGTCACCTTTTGAGATAGACGAGACAATCATTGCTGCAAAGAAGCCAATAATAGTAATGCATAACTGGGAGAAAAATTTGAAATCGTCTAACGCCACGGCAACACCGCCAAAGCTGAGGAAGGTGGACGCTGCACCGCCAGCAGTTGCCCCAGCGACAGTCAATTTGGCTCCAAATGCCTGGATCATCACTAAGAGATTATACGCTAAGGCAAACAGCCCCGGTGCAATGACCATGACAATGAAACTGATGAAAATCGTGAATTGCACTGCATTCGCCATCATCTTTTCCTTCAGGATATTGTTCTGCCGGATATTTTCAACAGTACGGTCAATGATCTCTGCAATTTCTCCTCCGGCTTTGATGGCCTCGATAATCAGGCCAAATGCACGTTTCATCATGGGCGAATCATACTTCTCGGTCAATTCACGCAATACCGTGTCAACGTCCTGCCCGGTCATTACTTTCTTGGATGCGATCTTGATTTCTGCAGACAGGACACCAAATTCCGGCTTGACTGCCTTCCACAATGCCCGGTCAACAGTCATACCTGCACGGAGGTTTTCGGACATCACGGTAAGGAAATCAGACAGCACTCCCTCCATGGCACGAGTGCGTCGGAATATCTGAACATCAATCCAGATGTACACCACAGCAATCATCAACGCAGCAGCAGCGCCACCCACTATTGCCCAGAAGAGGAATGTGCTGAAGACCAGCTTGAACACAGCATAGCCCTTGAATGTCGACCATGCCAGCTTGTACAATGCGGAGGTTATTGATACAGACAGGAGAAACAGCAACCCAAAGAGCTTGTAGGGGATGACATAAATGCCTGCTTTCTGGAAATGTGCACGGATGCCCGGTCGGACCCGTTCAGGGACAAATGCCTTGCCGAACATCTCCAACACAAGCCCGAAATCATCCTTGAGCGTCATACATCCACCCCCGGACGGATTGCGCGGAACATGGCAATGAACATGAACTGGAGGAAGGCGAGCAGGAAGAGGATGAAATACAGGATACTCGCAGGAATCTGCAGCTTGATGAAGCTCGCAATGATAATGAACATTGTCATTCCCAATGACGGGACAATAATGGCAAGCACCATGTAAAAGAGCGTCAGCGAATTGAGTTTCTTCCCGTATTTCTCAATTTCAATGATGTGCTCCTGCTCAATCTGGTTCAGGAGCGACCGTAGGGAATTACGGATATTGGAGCCAGTCTGCATGGCATTGAGCAGCTCCCAGAGGATACGCTTGAAGTTGCGGGACGGGTTGTACTTGACTGCACGGGCAATCGCTTTCTCGATGGTCTGGCCGAAGTTGACGTCTTGCACAATGTCATTAAAGGCACGGCTCGTTGCACCGTATCCTTTTGAGGCACCGATCATGGACAGAAACAACGGCTCGCCTGACTCCATTTTCACCAGAAGGTAACGCCCGGCAAAGAGGATGTTCTTGTTTATCTCGACTTCCTCCCGCCGCATATAGACACGGGGGATATTCCGGAAAAAGAGGAATGCAAAGACCAGCGACCCGGGAAATGCCAAGAAGAGCAACCGATACGAGATGGTCGGGTCACGCGCCTTCATCCCGGACAGCATGACGAACATCAGGAAGGTAACGACGATTGCAATCATGACTGCATTGACGAGAACTTTCTTTAGGTATTCCTCAGGCTTATCTTTCAGGCGTGCGCTAATGAGCTCATCGGAGAGCGTCGGAAACAAGCGCACGAGGAACGCGACGAGTGGTTCAATCATGCTGCCATCCTAACGGAACGTGGTTCCCTGAGTATAGTATCGTGCAAGGATAAGGCCTATCTGATGGAGATCGGTCACATCCTTCCGGACAAGAGCCTGAAGGATGCCAATTTTTTCTTCGATATCTTTCCGGATGTCGTCCTGCGTCATGCCTGTATAGAGCATCAGGTTGTTAACAAGTGTCTTTGACTCGTTGATTTTCTCCAGTTGATCCGTGCGCGCATTCAACTGAAGCAGGACATTTGGCTCGCCGTCTTCGGTCACTTCGGCGACTTGCAGTGTACGCCTTTTGCCCGTACGTCGGTCCCGATGCTGGACAACAATCAGTCCAAGAGCCGGCAGCATCAGCTTCGGGATTTCAATTGGCGGATTCGTCAGACGCACAATGGTCTCCCGTGCGTTGTTGGCGTGGACAGTTGCATAAACGGAGTGACCGGTATGCATGGCCTCGAACAAGACTTCCGCTTCCCGCTTCCGCCGGATTTCACCGACGAGAATCCGGTCCGGTCGCATGCGCAATGAGTTGACGACAAGGTCCAGCATGGATACCTCGCCCTTCCCTTCCGGGTTTGCCATGCGTGTCTCCATGGGAACCCAATGCAATGTGGGCGGTAACTGCAGTTCGCGCGTATCCTCAATCGAGAGGATGCGCTGGTTCGGCGGCAGGAAATTGCAGAGCACGTTGAGGAAAGACGTCTTCCCCGAGCCAGTGCCTCCGGCAATGAGGATGGACATTTCCTGCTGCATAGCGAGCCAGACCAGTGCTGCACCTTCATAGTTGATGGTCTTGTATTTTATCAGGTCGGTAATGGTCCATGGCTTTCTCGAGAATTTCCTGATGGTGATAGTATTACCAAAATTGGAAATCGGATGCAGCGTTGCATTGACACGGTCACCGGTTACGAGATGCGCATCAAGCAATGGGCTGAGGATAGTGATTGCCTTGCCCACATCCTTGCCAATCATAGTGGAGTAATGACGGATCTGATCTTCTGACTCAAGAAACACATTGCTCTTGAGCCACCCATGCTTCTTGTGATAGACCCATACAGGGTCCTTGGTGCCGTTGACGACAATCTCTTCCAGAGAATCATCCTTGAGCAACACTTCTATATAACCCAGCCCAAGATTCTGCTGGATGACATAATTGATGAGCACGGTCTTTGTCTGCGGATCTATCTTTGGCAGGTACTGATTCAGGAGTTTTTCCACTTCGCCTGCGAATTTTGCCTTGAGCTCCTCAAACCGTTCCAGCCCGGCCAATTCAACTTGCCCCATCTGCACTTCTGAGACGAATTTCTCCCGGATCTTCTCGAGGATGATTTTTGTTGTGTCAGACACGTTAAGAATGGACAGCACATAACTGGGGACAAAATCCTCCTTGCCCTGCACGACCTGCACCTGCACCTGAATGCCTTCGACATTGAGCGTGTACATGTCCATGGCTTTGTCAGGCATCGTTATCGACCCCTGCTCGCCATTTCCGCCTTCGCAGTCTGCAACATGTAGCGCGCCTCGACATTGGTCGGGTCAAGTTCGAGAATACTCTGAATGGAAGCGATGGCACCATCATAGTCATGCTCTGCAAGACGGACAATGGCCTTCTCTTTCTTGCTCTTGACAAGGGAAGCAAGCAACTCGCGCCGGTACTCATCGGTCTTTACTTTTTCCAGATTCACCATCATGCTCCGCGCATTGGGGTAATTGGGCTCCAGTGCAAGGAGCTGGCCGAGCACCTTGACCGCATCAGTATAATTCTTCTGCGTGACGTGACTCTGTGCCTGCTCAAAGAGCATTTTGCATCGTGACAAATGGTCTATACGCGCACGGATATCCCCTTCACGTTGCTGGAGGGCCTGTTTTTGCTGACTGACCTGCCCGAACAGGTTTTCTTCCCGCGCCATGAGGGCATCTGGTTTCATAGACAGTTGCTGTCTCTCAGCTCGTTGCACGGGTTTTGCCAGTTGCGTCCATTGTGCTCCTTCTGCAGACTCCTTTTTCACTGTCGGCATGGCATACTCCGGAACCTCTTCGCGTCTGCCTTCAAGCAGTTCCATATACCGCAGGTACCTGTCCTTGGCATAATTCAGTAACATCTTATCTTCTGGGCTTTCCCGGCCAGCCTTGATAATCTCAACGCCGAGGAAACCAAGCGTCTCCCTCAGGTCATCATGCTTCTTGTCGCGAAGCAACTGTTCAAGTCTCTCGACAGCTTCATAGATTTTGATCAGGGTATAAACACGGGTCACTTCCTGCACAAGCCTGCCTTTTTGTTGGACGACCTTTAGTGGCAGGTCATTGTACAGCCGATGGATGCTGCTGTATAATTCTGTCAGGAGCGGGAATTCGCCCGCATCAATCACTTTATGTAGAGTCACCAGCAGCTTCAGCAACCCAAAGTAGCGTTCTTTTGTATAGTCATCAAGAGACCCCAGTTGTGCAATATCTGTTCCGCTGACAAGCTCATAGTACAGGTTATAGACACCGTCACGCACTGCAGCCTTGTCCTTTTCATACCCCTCTGGCAGATTGCTGTATTCATCAATGATTTCCGTATAGAGCTGGAACGCCAGATCCGTCTGCTTATTGGCAAGGTAATATTTCGCCTTGGTGACAAGCTCGTTTATTTTGCCTCCAGAGAATTTCAGGGAGACCAATGAATGTTCGCGGCGCGCACGCAGGAGTCTTCTATATGTCCGGATGATTTGTGTGTGAACATTGCGTTGCTCGGCAGTAAAGCCAGGTGGCAATGCTGCAAATAATTGATGCACTTCGCGATAGAGTCCGACTGCATGGCTGACGTCCTGTTTTGCAAGCGCATCATTGATCTGATCGAGGAATCGTGTGATTGTCTCTACCTTCTCACGCATCTCTGCCTGTGAAAGGGTTCGTCGGGTGACAGAAAGGTCACGGAACAAGGCAATCATCTGCTCCTGCAGTGCCAGCTTCTCTTCAAGATATCCTGCTGGCAAGAGGGTATATTTCTCCTTTGCGTCGTGGTAGAGCTGCATGGCACGGGCCATCTCATGGCTCGCCATTGCATTCCGTAATTGACCGAGAAGTGCATGCAATTCCTGCACTTTGGTGTCCATCTCCTTGCGGCTGTGCTCATGATGCGCACTCGTCAAGCTCTCGTACAGCCCAAGGACTTTCTCCGCAAGCTCAGTGCGTTCCTTCACAAAGCCGCGAGGCATATCACGATACAGCGCCTTTATCTCGTTGTACACTTTTGCAGCCATCTTCCAGTCTCCAGTTTTCAGGAGATTCTGCGCCTGCTCGACCAAGCCGTCTATCTTCGCCTGATTGTCACGTGCCTTTGCAGCAGCAGTGCGTTCAACCACGGTCGTCAGTTCGGCGTTCAGTTTCACGAGTTCCTGCTCAAGCTCTTTCTTGGCAGTGATGAACGCCCTCGGCAGATGCTCATAATGGTCATGAATCTGCTTGTAGAGTTGCTTTGCATCTGCGATTTTTCCCTGGCTGAGGAGTGTGTACACTTGCCGCAACGCCTCCTGGGCTTCGTCGGCAGACAGTATCTTTTTCTCTTCTACCGCCGTCGGCAGGGGCAGTGGCTGTGCCTTCTGCGGTGCAGGCGCCCCTTTCTTTGCCTGCGGGACTGCCTCTTTCCAGTGCAGATAGGGTGTGGTGAACTGATATTTTATCTCAAGAAGCTTTTCTTCCTCAAGAAAGGTGGCAAGATTCTCTATTGCCTGCGGGGACTGATTGAGCTGCTTGGCTGCATCGTCCAGTGAAATCTTCTTCTGCCGCTCAACGAGCGCCATCAATGCGTCTACATCAGTGGTAATGACTCCCTCAGCCATGTTTCCCTCTTTTCCTCGGAGTTTTACATCTCCGCGATATATAAATCTTCCGCCAGAGAGCAGGGTGTAGAAAATTATATAAATCAGCAAGACACGAATCCGTCCAGCATGACATACGAAGAAGAAGAAAAGAAGCAATACATGGTCATCAAGATAAAGAAACCGCATCACGCTGAGCGGCTTGCATGGATCATCCTTGCTGCATTCCTGCTGTCCATTATCATCTATCAATGGGTTATCTGGCCTGAAGAACAGCTGTGCCCCGAGCCAGACGTCGTAGAGTTGCCGGTGGCAAAAACAGAAACAACGCCAGAACCCGGGCCAGTGGCCGAAGTAAAACCAGAAGTGAAGAAGGAAGAGCCAAAGAAAGAGGAACCAAAACCCGAAACAAAACTGTCGGGACGGATTGAATTTGCCATTACTGATGTCAGCGTGGAAAAGAAGCAGGGAGACTTTGGAAAAATAATGTCCATCAGCTATTCCATCGACAACCAGAAAAAGGATTTCGTGCCGCTTGTCCGCTTCTATCTCTTCGACGCCCAGTGGGCGGAGAAGGATTATTCTGCGGAGATGCTTGCACGGTGCTGCGAGCAGGCGCCATTGTTGAGCCTTCCCCTAAGGGCAGGCGCACCAAAGATACAAAAGATACTGACGCCGCAAGGCGGTAGTGGCTTCTCGGTATCCAACCTGAACGAAACAAAGACGATACGCCTTGAGTTGTATGACAAAGCTGACACGGAGTCACTCATTGCAGCGACAGAATACAGCCTGAAGAAAAGTGAATGGTAATGGGAATTCTGGAACGTGAGTAAATCTTCTGGGAAGGCCATTGGCTTGGTATATCAATGAGATTCATCTTATTTTTCCCATTGACGTCGGAATTAGAAAGTCTTATATAGTCACTGATATTGAATTCAATCAAAAAGAGGGTCTGCATGGCGAACGTTTGCCCAACATGTGGGAATCACTATTCTAAGAAACTGACAGAGTGTCCTTCTTGCGCAGAAGCGTCAAGTCCACCATCAAAACGAGCGTGGCGCTGGTATGATGGCCTCGTCATCATCGCAGCATTGGCAGTCATTTACCTGATTCTGACAACAATCAAAGTCCCCTATGTCGTTGAGGAACAATACACCGTGCAGGAACGCTATGAAGAAGAAGTGCCCTACACAGAAAGAGAAGAGTATAATGTGACTATCCCATACAATATCACCCAACTGACGACGGATTATGAGGAATACACTCCTGAACGGAAAACGACGAAAGAAGCCTGCTATTACCGGGATATGCCCTATGTGGTCAACTACTGGCCTGGATTGCAGAACCCGTACAATGCGGGGACGGAAACCGGCTATCGCTATAATCCCGGATCGGTGTATGGAGAATACCATCAGGTTGCGGAAGTCTGCCGTTCTGCGACACGTGAACAGACGAAGGATTCCCGGTTCCGCGCCACATTCGCTATCTGCAATTATGTCGGGGAAAAGAAAGTGGACTGCCCTGACAGGCTTTACACCTTCGGTGGACTCGAGACAGGCTACTCCAAGAAAGGAACACTTGAGGATCCCAAATATCCGGGAACACATTCGTCAACGGTTGATTTAATCTGCTTCCGGCAGACACTGATCTGGAAGACACCATACGACGAGAAGAAGTCAATCCGGCTGGAAGCACTGCAACTGCCACAGATACAGACATGCGAGCAGCAGGACATCATAGAGAAGATCAATCCCTACACAGAGCACGGCCAGCGAGCACAGACATCGTATAGGCCTGTTGAACGGGAAGTCATCAAGACATTGTCAAAGGTAGAGGCACGCACGCGGGAAGTGACCAAGACAAAGATGGTAGAAAAATTGCGTGATGTAACCAAGACACGATATCTGACAAAAGAAAGAACGCTGTGGGAAGAACTGCAGCTGGACTATTTCTCGTAATCCTTTAGAGCCTCATTGAAAATGTGAGCATGGCACAATAGGAGTTCAAGAAGGAATGTTGCCAAGAGAGTTACTTAATGAGACTTCTTTCGCCCAAATCGCCGTGGCTCTTGCTTGGCAGCTTCCTTTATCTCGGCTGCAGCCTGCTGAATAATATCATCAGTCATCTGAATACCTGATGCTGGGGGCTGAGCTTCCTTCTTTTCTGGCTGATCCAGTAACCCCGGCAGGAAAATGTCAGTAATTGGTTTTCCTTCCTCTTTTTCGTCAGCCTCAACATTTTCAATCATGAATAGCTTCTCTTTGTCCGGTATCGGCTTCTTATCTTTCTTTGAAAAGTTATGCTTAAGTGCCAGCTTGACAGCATGATCATTGCAGACTATGAGGACTTCCTTGGGGTTATTGTTTGGATTGCGGGCAATGTGTGAGAGGAGATCATGGTCAAATGGGTCGATGCCCTTGCCTCCCAGCGCCTCAATCCGCCGCGTGAGCATCTCCTTGATATCGTCCTGTTTCAGACCGTGGAGTGTGATACCGAGCTTATCTTCTGAAAAAGTAGACACAATACTTTGCTTCATCTCCTCTACAGGCCCGGCAACAATGAGTTGCATGTGCACCGTTGAATCGAACAGATGTTTGAGGATGAGGAGCTCTGCCTTGGGAAGTGCCTGCGCTTCATCCAACAGGAGAATCATGTTCTTGCCTGCGAGCCGTGGCTTCAGGAATTCAACCATATTACCGATATGGATTTTTTTCCATGGTCGCGTGACGTATTGTTCAATGGGATTCAGGAAGGGAGACACGAGTGCTTTAATGAACTCCTGCTCAGTCTTGAGATTCTTCGCATTCAGGTACAGGACAGCGAAGCGTTGCCGGTAATGGATGAGTTGGCTCCGCATCCACCGGAGGAGTGTTGTCTTTCCCGAGCCATCATCCCCAAGGACAATGCCATACCGGTAGTTCTCGATAACAAACAGGTTCAGCTTCTGGCGTTCTTTCTCATAGCCAACAATGAAGTTCTCAACTGGTTCGAAAATCTTATCCTGGAACGGATTATCCTTCCAGCCCAGTGCCTTTTCCCACTCGAGAACAAACTGTGCCATAGGCTAGCAATGGCGACTTTCTTTTATAAATGTTTTTGAAAAAGGAGCTTCATCCAAAAAGAGGTTGGCATCATTTTTGTGAGGCTAAAAAAATGGGTAACATGGACAAGCGGAAGGGGTCGCTCCATACGGGAAGGTGCCACTCAATGTGGTTTAT
>JACQSS010000047.1 GCA_016211195.1 Candidatus Woesearchaeota archaeon | reverse complement strand
CTATTTAAATCTTTCTATTATTTTACTACTTATCAGTAAGAAACAAATGTCTATTTATAGTCCTGCCTATCTCCCACAGGTATGGATAACGTCATTGAGGGTTTGGCGGTCTGTGCTGTGCCAAAAGTGGATAAGATAACAGCACGGATGCTCGTCTTCTATAATCCACAGATGAAGGAGAACCGGGATATTACAATTCTCTTTCTTAACAATTTTTTCACCCAGTCGTTTCAGGCAGCATCACTGATGGCTGGTACAGGCTTGCGCGAAGTGCGGTTCCTGAAAGAGGTTCCCTTGCTGTCATTTCTCGCTGCCAATGATGGGAATCCCCGTGCAGTCATCCTGATGCAGCAGAATATTGCTGTGAATGGTATCAATGCGGAAAGATACGTCCTGTCCAATGACGAGGCAAGTTCTTTCCTGTTGTCAGGGAAAGCGTGGGATTACATTGACATAGACCCTTTTGGCTCACCAAATCCATTCCTTGATGCTGCAATCAAGAAGTGCCGGAATCATGGTGTGCTTGGTATCACTGCAACAGATACTGCTGCATTGACTGGTACTTATCCCCAAGCATCATTGCGTAAGTACTGGGCAAGCCCGCTGCGCCATCACCTGATGCATGAAGTTGGCATCCGTATCCTTTTGCGTAAAATACAGCTTATTGCAGCACAGTATGACAAGGCAGCAGTGCCTAAGTTCTGTTATGCATCGCAGCATTATTATCGTGCCTTTGTTGAGCTGGTCCACCGGAAGAGCAGCGTTGATGAAATCATGCAGCAGCATCAGTCTCTCTATTATTGTCCACGCTGTCAGTCCCTGAAGCAGGATAATGCGTGCTGTGGCGCGGTCCAGAAGGCAGGTCCCATGTGGACGGGAGCTTTATGGGATGCACGGCTTGCACAGCAGATGGCGACAGGTAATGTTTTCCCCGATTGTGCGTCGCTGCTCAAGACCATAGAACAGGAATCATTGATTCCCGTCAGTGGTTTCTTTTCCGTCCACTTTTTTGCCAAGCATAGGCTGGCAAGGCTTCCTCCTTCCATAGATGTGCTTCGTGCATTGCATGAGCGTGGCTTTGCAGCAAGCAGGACTCATTTTTCACCCTATGGAATCAGAACGAATGCACCAACTGCTGTGCTGGAAGAAGTTATCCAATCGTGCGCCGCACATCAGTAACCGTTACTGATGCGACGCCCTTAATTTTTTCTATTGCTTGCTCAAGAGGTTCTGTGGACCCAATGTTTTCGTCCATGATAAAGGTGATCTTGAGTGCGGACAGCCCGAACGCGACTGGTTCGACTACCACTTTCGTCTCCCCCTTGCCTGCGAATTTTTCAACGGCTGCAAGCCCTTGCTGTTCTAACTGCTTTAAATCCTCCCCGGGAGAATCTGGCATTATCTGGATAGTGACGATTGCGCGTGCCATGCTAATTCGGGCCACAAAAACCGCATTGTGAGCAAGTATACTTCGTCACAATTTCCCTGCAATGCATGCACCGGACAATTTCCTGTTTGGTGCACTGGGGGCATTGTAAACGAACACTGCCTTGGGCGTTGGTAATTTCTTTGCTGCATGAGCTGCAAACAGTGCGTGTCATTTTCTTCAGAGTGCAGCTGGTTTCTATATAAAGCTATCGGAAAGGCATTTATGAAACTCTTGTCGGCATCTCTTCATTAGTCCCCAGAAAAAACAACAACCATCATCGGAAAAATCCTCTTGACATGTTACGACATCAGTCACTGAAGACGGAGCCTGGCTGTCGATGTACGAGCGTAGAGTCTGACGGGACAATGGGGGTTGATGATGGTAATGCCTATTGGTCGGATAACTTGATATGGCTGGGTTTTGCTCTCCCCACTATACGATTCTGTTGCGACATGAGTGTAGCAAGCATGTTTTCCCTGCTGAAAATGGTGTTTTCTCGACGAAAAGCTTAAATAGATGTATTACTATAAACTATATTAGATGATATATCTTTTGTAGTATATCATATGTGGCGCATACCCGGTTTATCTGTGGTATGCGCATACGATACGGGGGAAGGAAGAGGGCGGGCATGGGAAGGCATCCCTTGCTCGGACATTGCCGAGGTGATCGAGATGGACGTGGATTTTGCGCGGGCAAAGGCAAAGCGTGACTCCTGTTTCTTCTACAGACCGGAAGCTCACGGTGGTCATCCAAGCTGTGAGAAGATTGGGTACAAACGTCCTTTTCTTGCAACGTGCCATTCATGTAAACAGTATACACCGTTTGTTTCCATTCCCGCAGTCAGAAAAGCGCCCCAGACACGACGTACCTGTATGGTATGCGGTGCAGCGCTTCCCAGCATAAGTCAAAGACGATGCGACGGCCTGTGCAGGAACAATCTCCTCTCATATGTACCACCAAGGAAAGTCATCATCGAAGAGATCACACTGGATGATCTCTATGGGGTTCCATTAACGTAGGTGAAAAAAATGGCACTACTCTATCTGGCAATATTGGCGGTCGCGTACCTGCTGTTGCTGTTCTGGATTGTCTTTGCAGTGAAGGAGACAACGAGAAAGTATGTTGCAGTTCCCCTTGAGATGCGGCATATCAGCGTCAAGAGGGGAAGAAAGAAGCGATATGTTATGGAACTTGGGTGAGGTGATGGGGAATGACTGATGGGGTGGACATGCAGGCCAACATAAAAGTGATTGGCTGCGGTGGAGCTGGTAACAACATGGTGAGCTGGCTCTATGAGAAGGGCATTAAAGGTGCGGAAATCATTGCGTGCAACACTGATATGCAGCATCTTCGGATTTCAGCTGCGGACAAGAAGTTCCTGCTCGGGAAGAATGTGACCCGGGGGCTTGGCTGTGGCGGCTTTCCTGAGAAGGGGGCGGAATCTGCAAAAGAGAGTCTTGCTGACATCAAGGCTGCATTGACTGGCTCAGACATGGTCTTTGTCTGCGCAGGAATGGGTGGCGGAACAGGGACAGGTGCAGCACCCGTTGTTGCGCAGGTGGCAAAGGATGCAGGCGCTATCGTCATCGGGACAGTGACCATGCCTTTCAAGATTGAGCGGGCACGCGTGGACAAGGCTGAATTCGGGCTTCAGCAGCTGCGGCAGGTGTCGGATACTGTCATCGTCATTGACAATAACCGCCTTGTTGCAATCGCAGGGAATCTTCCAGTGCGGCAGGCATTCTCTGTTGCGAATGAGCTCATCAGTACCATGATTAAAGGTATTGTAGAGACCATCGCGATTCCAAGCCTGGTCAACCTTGACTATGCAGATGTCAAGGCAATCATGACAAATGGGGGCGTTGCTGCCATTGGGGTCGGAAGCTCTGACACAAAAAACCGCGTTGATGAAGCTGTTAACGGCGCATTGAGCAATCCGCTTCTTGATATTAACTATGAAGGTGCCACCGGAGCGCTCATTCACATGATTGGCGGGCCTGACATGACCCTTGAAGAAATCAACCGTGTCGGTGAAATGGTGACAAAGTCTCTTGATGAGGATGCAAATGTCATCTGGGGGGCACGCGTCACTGACGACATGACAGGCAAGCTGACAGTCATGACTATCATCACCGGTGTCCATTCGCCATGGATTCTTGGTCGTGAGACAAAACACACCTCCCGTGCAAGTGTGTTTGAACAGGAATTGGGCATTGAGTTGGTAAGATAGGTTTCTTGCAGGGCTAACCCCTCCAGGGCCTGCAAGAACCCTGCCAACTCTCGAGCTCTGTCCGGAATAACGCACCTATCGTTGAATCAGGTCAATGATGTCTGCCTTACTGATTAAGCCAAGGACTGTGCCTTGCTGGGCGACAAGCAGGACTGGAAAATAGCGCAGCAGGCCGACTATAATGGTCTGTTTTGTCTCCGGGGAGATGATGGGGGGACATTCCAGCATGATATCTTTTGCCTTGAGAAGCGCGATTTTCTGTGGATCCTTTATTTCCATCATCTTATCGATAATTAGCGATTCAGTCACCAGCCCGACCGGCGTCGTCTGACGAACGACAGGGACTTGTGAAATCTCATGTTTCTTCATCGCTTTGACAATCATGCCCAAATCATCGTGTTCACTGGCAGTGACCAGCTTCTTGCTCATCAGGTCGCGCGCAACCCGCTCCTTTGCAGTGCTCACGGTAGTCAATGCATGAAAAATACGTTTTGCATTGGAATAGGTTGGTTCAATGCTTCCAGCTTCAACTTTCGCAATCAGACTCTGGCTGACGCCAGCCCTGTCTGCGAGCTGTTTTTGCGTGAGGCCGAGTTTCCGTCTGATGTGTTTTATCTCGTGG
>JACQSS010000046.1 GCA_016211195.1 Candidatus Woesearchaeota archaeon | reverse complement strand
TAGACCAGAGACGCCTTCATCTTTCACATCATAGACATCGCGCTCTGGTGCATTGCCACCCAATCTGAACCACGGGTTGAATGAAAAACTGCTGTCAAGCTTCGCAAGCGCATTTGTTCCCCTTGCATCTGGCAAGATGCGTGTTATCTGCACGGGATATGTACTATCCAGCTTTGCCATCTCCTGGTAATTGGCGAACCCCACAATCACTTTCCCACATTTTGGAAGGGAGCAATGCCTGATTTTCTCGGCAGCAAGATATGCGCTCACGTCACTTACTGCAGCAGTCTCAATAACGATTTTTCCTGTCCTCGCATTGGGTGCAAGCTTTTGCAGTCTTGCCTCAAGGTCCTTGTCGATGGTCATGTTTATTCCTCCTTTGTGTCTAGTAAGTCTGCTACTAAGACCTCATTGTCTATGGTAATACTTTGAACAAACTAATACCTCATTGGCGATGGTAATCTTCTCGACAACATCCTCTAGCCCCTTGGGAACAGTAGGCTCCTTGTCTGATAGAAAACACAGATAAAGCCGCCCAGTATCAGGATGGAGCATTGTTTCCAGCTTTAGTTTCACATGGTATAGCCGCTCAAACTCTTCGTTGGTGCTCTGCGCATAGAGAAGAGGGATGATGATGTAGGCATGACCTGTTACCGCTATACCAGGGTACGCAGCAAGACGATCTTTTACAACAGCAACAAAGCCATCAAACTTCTTCATTAATTGTGAGGGCGATCGAGGCGACAGGACGGGGTGATCCTGCCCCGTATCGGTTGCTTGTCGTTGATATTTCAAACTCATCGTATACTCCACATTCGGCATTTCTTTCATTTTTGTCATCTTCTCCCTCCACACTTTTCTTCCATGTCCATTCCCCCAAATAATTCTCTCCTACTTCCCCCACGTTCGCGGGTCCCAGCAGTTTTTCCGCGGGTTTTTCCATTCGTACACGGCAATTTTTTGTGTCTCCAAAGGGACGCTAAAAGGAACGCTTGTCAAAATTGCGGCACGTATCTCGCCTTCCTCTGGTGCCTTGACAAAGATTTCATAAGTCTTTTTCTCCCCATCATAATTTGTCGACACAATATCTTGCTCCCATGGTCCTGCAAGTAGGATCCGATAGCTATTTTCAGACTTTCCTGCGATCCTCCCTTCCATGTAAAGGTCATGCTCACCTGTATAGACCCATTCCAGTTCCTTGCCGGTGCCAGTTAAATCTCTCCATCCAATCTTCTTTTCAATGCTCATTTTTCCACCCTCACATGTTCATTTTCTTATATCTATTTTTATTTCTTTGGCTTTAGCTTATCAAGCGGATCGCTTCCAATGGGTTTTAGTTTTCCAAAGACATCAGACCCCTTTGCATCTGCAAAGTGCTTATCCCAAAGCTGAAACCAAGGCAGCCCAAGTTGCTGGTATTTCTCATAGGTTACCGGCGTCTCTGGAGCCTCATGGCCCGTCACCTGCTTAAAGTCGTGACTTGATATAAGGTAGACAAGCTCTACTCCCACAGGCTGTGCCTTCCAGACATCTACTCCATACGGGTCTGGATAGACTTTCTGTTCAATTTCTCCACCTCGTCCAAGGCCCATTTCTCTTGGGGCTGCAGCCATGCAGCGGACCATCCCTTTCCCAAGTGATTCATAGCCAAGCGGATGGACACGTGGGCGGTGCACGGGAGGTAATGCCTTTGCAGCTTCATACACAACAAATTGTATCCCGCCAGCCTTTTCCTGGTTGGTCACCTGCGCTTCAACAGTCTGGCCTGAGCCAAGTTCGGCTGCGACAAATTGATAGACCTTTCCATCTTCAGCTTTCCACCCGTCAAGCCATGGCTGTGGAGGGACGACCAAGTAATTCTGGTCTTTTTGGAGGCCTACGTCTAAACTGACACCTCTTGCCGAAAGATGAGGGCAAGGTGTCATCATGCACGGACAGACAGTAGGTAAGCTGACACTCATCTCTTGTTGGAAAGGCTTACCCGAAATTGCGTTGATATTCCCTGCACCAACAATCATGGCACGAGGAGCGAATGCACTGAAATTCATCCACATCGCTTCCTGAGGATACATCGGCATAAAATACGCGTCATCTCTCCAGTGCTGTGGCGTTCCACGCTTGAAATCATGTACTGCATAGAGCGAAAATGCCCCCAGCCCTGCAGGGAGGCTGTTTAGTCTCCCTTCTGGCACCCGGCAGGTGCGCTGAAAGGAGATGGACACGCCACCGACGGTAAGAGCATTGCGCTCAAGTCTTCTCAAATAATCTGGTAGACATTTGTTTGTTGTCATATGTTTCACCTACAGTAATCCGTTGCCTTTCGAGGCAGCGCAATAATCCAGGGTATTGACATGGAAAACAACCTCTTTGCGCATTTTGGGGGCTTTGACCATGTGGTATGGGGTAGTGATTGCCTGCGTGACAATACTTCCTCTCTTGCGGGGATATTCCCGGACATAAACATCAATGCTTCTTTCTGTTTCAATCGCCTCCTCTATGGCAATGGAATACCCGCCCGTCGGTTTGCATCCAAGATATGCCACAAAAACAGTTTCGCGGCTAAAATCAATGGAGGCATTGTCCTCAAAAAACATCTTCCACTCATCTGCAGTTTGAATAACATAGCACCCTTTTGTTGCCCGTCCGCCATAGCTGCTTTTGGCAATCGTTTCCAGTTGGATTTTTTGTGTCATTACCATCATTCCACCGTTTTCACGGCAAAAGAAAGGATGGCCCAGGGATATATGTACCTAATCAGTGTAATAACCACATTAGTACATAATTGTGTATTTCAATAAAAAGGGGTTACTTTTATATAGCAGGATACCATCATCGGGGCATGAAACGCAGCATCGTCCAACATGGGTCAAGTTCACTGACCATAACCCTTCCGGTCAAGTGGGTGGAACAATACGGGCTGAAAAAAGGTGACGAGCTGGAAGTGGAAGAGGCGGGCTCGCATCTGATTGTCGCAACGCAAAAAGCAACAGCGGCGACAAAAAAACACATCACGGCAGACCAAGGGGTGTTCACCAAGAATAATTTGTCACACCTCTATCAGTTAGGGTACGATGAAGTGGAAATCCAGTATAGGGATGCAAAGACCCTCGATGAGATCAAGCAACGCCTCCCAGACTGTATTGGCTTTGAGATTATCGACCAGAAAGAGAACTGGGTGCTCATCAAAAGCATCGCCACCACCCTTGATAGCGAATTTGATACGTTGCTGCGAAAGGCATTTCAGATCACCAACGAGATGGCAAAAAGCATTGTCTCAGCCCTTGAGAGACATGAGTATGCAAAGCTCAAGGACATCCGTTCCATGGAATCACTGAATAATAAATTTACGGACGTCTGTACCAGGATACTCAATAAGCGGGGATACAAAGTTCCTCATCGCACAATGCAAATGTATGAGATTGTCAAGAATATAGAACGCATTGCGGATGAATTCAAACACCTCTGTGATCTGACGTATCCGGCGAGACAAGACAAAGCCGTCCTTGATGCAACCAAAAAAGTATGTGACTACTACATGACTTTTTCAATGATGTTCTATGCCTTTGACCCCGCGCTAAAGGAAAAGCTCTATGTCCAGCGCAAAGTTCTCATGCAATCATGCACCAAGCTCATCGACAAGAACCCCCTCCTTATCCACCACCTTCTAAACATCGTGGAAAAGACGTATGATGGGGCGGGTGGCTATTTCGCATTGATGTTATGAAAGTCGGTCGAGTTCTGTTTTGATAACTGCCGCTTCTGCATAGCCACGGCGGGCAAGAGCATCAAGTTTCTCTTCCGCCCGGATGCGATGATAGACTGCCTTGTCCTCCCTATCATTCTGGCTGCGTGTTGGATCATCTATCTCATAGAGATGCCATAATGCTGCCTGAATAAGAGAGTCAGCGTCAGAGTGCTGAAACACCAGGCCATGTTTGGTCAACTGATCAGCGTATGCATCTTCCAGCATCTCAAAAGGGAGCTTGTATGTTGGAAACATCGATGCGGCCTTACGGCAATGATGAATGTAAAAATCCTGTAAATCACCATACGGTTTGTCTAAGACAAGTGAACCCCAGTCAATAACACCAAATTGTTCAACACTCGTCACCAGCTGCTTCGTCACGTGATGGGGGGTTGCGATAGTAACGATATTGTTGGTATGGATATCTCCGTGCGAAACAACGTCATTATCCACCTGGTATAATGCCAACTGTTCACAAGCCGAAATGAGCCGCTCTGCTGCAGGCTCTGATATGCCGCGCGCAGCAAGCAAGCGCTCGCGCAATTCCTTGCGCGGGCTTGCCCGTGTCAATGTAATTCCGGCATTCGCAAAGCTCTGCTGAACAGCAGTCAACTTCACATGATAATCTGCTATCAGCCGTGCAATATGCACAGCTGTTTTCGCCATGACCTCTGGGGAATATTCCAATTGTTCTAGGAGTGTCGTATATGGCTCTCCAGCGTGCTCAATGACGCCGCCAAGAAGCGCAACATCAAAGGGATACGGTTCTGTGCTTGGTTCATAGGCAATTGGCTTTCCCGTCGGAATGCCTTGCTGATATACAATATGGTATGCATTAAGTTCTTGCATCGTAGTTTTCGGATCAGCTTTGAAAACCCAGACCTTTGACACGCCTTGGCCTAGGCAAAAGTAAACCTCTTTTACTTCCTTGCGGCTTGTGACGAGAGGACGAACACGTGTGACACTCACTTGTTCATTGTATGCCTGACTGAGCAATTGCTCAAGAAGCAGCACTTCTTTGGGTTTGGCTGGCGGAGCCACGGACGCCGTCATGGACATCGGGCGCATGCCAAGCGTTGCGCGAATGGCTTTCGGCCGCATCTCGTGCGTTTCATCAGGCCATTGGCTGATGTCAGCATACTGTATCTTTTCCAGTGCCTTTTCCATATTGTAAGATGGGAGCAGCCAGAATATTTATAAATTCTCCGCCAAGAATGGCATCCGCTGTCCATGATTACGTACAAGACTGTCCCAAATAAGCCGGACGAACTGGTCACCATCCTGAATCCAACAATCCTGCGGTGGTTCTATTCACGGTTTCGTGAGTTTTCCCTGCCCCAACTCTATGGGGTCTATGAAATCCATTGCCGGAAAAACATCATTATCAGCGCCCCGACTGGTGCCACCAAGACATTGACCGGCTTTCTCTCTATTATCAACGAATTGGTCGATTCTGCACAGAAGAATATTCTGCAGGACAAGGTCTACTGTGTGTACATTTCCCCCCTGAAGGCATTATCCAATGACATTGAAAAGAACCTTCTCGGTCCATTGAAGGAAATGGAGGCATTGCATAAATCTCCTCTGGGTATCCGCATCGGTGTCAGGACGGGTGATACCACAGCAAGCGAGAAGCAGAAAATGCTGCGGCATCCGCCCCATATCCTCATCACAACCCCGGAATCACTTGCCATCATGCTCACGTCCATTAAATTCCGCGATGCACTGCGGGCAGTTGACTGGTGCATCATCGACGAAATCCATGCCCTTGCCGACAACAAGCGCGGCGTTCACCTGTCCCTGTCCATGGAAAGGCTGCAGGCATTGTCGCCGGCCATGTGTCGCATCGGCCTGTCAGCAACTGTTGCCCCTCTCGAGGAAGTTGCAAAGTTCCTCGTTGGCACAGAGCGGGACTGCCAACTGGTGGATGTTCATTTTGTCAAGCAGCTTGACCTGAAAGTCATCTCTCCAGTGAGTGACCTTGTTGATACAACGTTTTCACAGCTGAACAAAGCAATGTATACACTTATTGACAAGCTCATCCATGAACACAAGACAACACTGGTTTTCACCAATACGCGGGCAGGCACCGAGCGTGTTGTGCATCATCTCAAGACCATGTATCCGCACAAGTACGTTGAGCTCGGAGAAGAACCACCGGGGACTGTGAAGACCCTTATCGGCGCCCATCACGGCAGCCTGTCCAAGCGCCATCGGTTGATGATTGAGGAAAAGCTCCGTAGGGGTGAGCTCAAGGCATGTGTCTCGTCAACGAGTCTCGAGCTTGGGCTGGACATTGGGTATATAGACCTTGTCATCTGCCTTGGTTCTCCCAAATCCGTTGCACGGTTTTTGCAGCGTGCAGGCCGTGCCGGGCACAAATTGCATGAAACCGTCAAAGCGCGCATGATTGTCCTTGACCGTGATGACTTGTTGGAATGCTCGGTGCTGCTCAAGAGCGCCATTGAACGAAAGATTGACCGCGTGCATATCCCGACAAACTGCCTGGATGTGCTTGCCCAGCAACTGGTGGGCATTGCGCTTGAGGATCCGGTAGCTGTCTCTGATGTTTACACAATGGTCAGGCAGAGTTACTGCTACCACAATCTTCCCTATGGGCAGTTCATGCAAGTCATTGAATATCTTGCGGGAGAATTCGCGGACCTTGAGGATCGCCACGTCTATGCCAAAATATGGCACAAAGACGGAAAAATCGGGAAGCGGGGAAAATTGACCCGTGTTATCTTTATGACGAATATTGGGACGATTCCGGATGAAACTGGTGTTGTGGTCAAGGTCGGCACAGAAACCATTGGGGTCATTGACGAACAGTTCCTCGAGCGTCTGAAGAAAGGAGACATTTTCGTGCTGGGTGGGGAATGCTATGAGTTCAGGCATGCCAAAGGCATGGTCGCGATTGTCGGGGCAGCAGTCGGCAGAAAGCCAACAGTACCATCATGGGTCTCTGAGATGTTGCCGCTTTCATTTGACCTCGGCCTCGAGATAGGCAAGTTTTGCCAGTATCTGGAAGAGCGCTTCACCAAGGAAGAATCCAAGAAGGAGATTATCTCGTTCATTCACCAGTTTCTCTATGTCGATGACAATACCGCAGAAGCTATCTATTCCTATGTGCGGGAGCAGCATGATTATGTTTCACTGCCAACAGCGAAAAGAATCCTCGTCGAACACTATTCAGATGGAGAGAAGAAATATACCATTTTCCATGCAGCATATGGACGACGTGTCAATGACGTCCTATCACGGGCAATCGCATTTGCTATTGGTCGGAGCCAGCATAAGGACGTTGAGGTCGGCATCAATGATCACGGTTTCTATGTGTCCTATGATGGCAGCGTCAATGTCATGAAGGCCTTTGAGCTGCTGAAGGCAAGCGAACTTCGTCCATTGCTGGAAATGGCCATTGACCAGAGTGAAGTATTGCGGAGGAGATTCCGCCATTGCGCCTGCCGTTCACTGATGATTTTGCGCAATTATATGGGTCACACCAAACGTGTCGGGCGCCAGCAGGTAAGCAGCATGATCCTGCTCAATGCAGTCAAACGCATCAGTGATAAGTTCTGCATCCTGCAAGAAGCAAAGCGTGAAGTGCTCGAAGACCTGATGGACATCGCCAATGCAACGGTTGTCTTGCAGGGAATCGAGGACAAGAAAATTGCAGTGAAGGAAGTGACAACTAATGTCCCCAGCCCCTTTGCCCACACGCTTGTTCTGCAGGGCTATTCTGATGTCCTGCGCATTGAGGATCGTGTGGAATTCCTTAAGCGGATGCACGAGCTCGTCATGGCAAAAATCGGGCTGAAAATGAAAAAAATGCCCAACGCGTAGCAGTTGTTTATACAGTTTCCTGCTTCCGTCTTTTCCGTATCCAACGGATGACAAATGGCAGCAGGAAGCTGACTCCAACAAGGACGATTGGCAGAATATATGTCCTCCATCCACTGCCTAAATGAGCCCCAAGGTACACAAAGACAAAGCTGCCAATCATAGTCGCCAAAAATGTCGCGACGACAAAAGGCCAGAAGCGGCAGGTTTTCACCAGCCCTGCGGCATAGCTCAGTTCGATGTAAGGCAGAAAAATGAGTCGCAGGATGAGGATAGTATGGAAAGTCTTTGCTGCCATGTGCCGCTCAATCTTCTCCTGTACCTGCTGCAGCGTACCTTTGTTTGCGCGGGGAATGCATTCAGCGAAGAAGCGTCCAATGAGAAAGGCGAGTATTGCAGATGCCGTCGCTGCACAAAGCACAATCGCAAATCCCCAGAGCGTTCCAAAGAGAATTCCTGCAGCAATGGAGAACAGGGACAACGGTGCAAGGAACAGGCCGGCAATAATGTACAATCCAATGAATACCGCTGGTGCGAGGATGCCGAAGGGTGCAAGAAGCGTACGCAACGAGTGTACATCAAGAGATGTCAACCATGGATAGAGGATAATGATAAAACCAAAAAGCAGAAAGATCCACAGTTTCTTCATAGGTTTGCTGAAAGCTTGCACAAGGCATCGCGGATCTGGTATCGTGGAATAGAAGATGAGGAACTGTTCATTTTCGCCTGATTCATTACTTTGGTGAAAAAGCGTGCCATGCTTTCAGGAACATCGTCTTCATTGATGACTTTGACATTGACAAATCCACTTAAAGGATTCGCATCGTCAACGAGTGTACTGTGTGCATGCTTCTCCAATCGTCGGACCTCTACCAAAATATCTTCACTGATGGCAACAAAGTCCCTGTCGTTTTTCGTGAGGTGCCTGACCAAATGGCGCTGGTGCCCATCGACATCATAAGCTATCTTGATATCGCATGCCTGCGTGTCAAGGCTGTAGTTAGCCACTTCCGCCTTCCTGAACTGTATTACTACTTCTTTCATGTCAATGACAACAAAAAGCAGATTTATATAATTTGTGGACGTGTTTATCCCGATGCATATCCCCATCATGGCAACGATTGCGGCAACGTGCGGGCTGCTCTATACCAAATACCTCCTGACCAAAAGGAGGATGGACTATATTTCCTACGCTGTGCAATCATTCTGGGCAATCCTGCTCCTGCTTGTACCCGGCAGTTTCTATGTGCGTCCACCATGGCCACTGCCGCCCATTGCTGTCTTTGAATTTCTGCTGCTGGTCACAGTTGCCTGCATGTGGAATCTTCTCTTTTTCCATGGCATGAAAGAGGAAGCACTTGTCGAATCACAGCTCGTTGCAATGATTGTACCATTGCTTGCTGCTTTGTTTGGCTTCTTTTTCTTTGCCGATGAGCGGAAACTGACGACATTGCTCTTCCTTGCAATTGGTGTGGGGGCGCTTGTCTGGTCGCATGTGTACCATCACCACCTGCGCTGGAGCCATGGCTCACGTCTGCTGGTGTTCGCGGGCTTCTTGATAGCTGCTGAGGGTGTTCTTGTCAAGCTTCTGCTGCCTTTTTTCTCTGTCTACTGGTTGTATTTTGCACGCGTTGCGGGCATCACATTGGTCTTCACTATCTTGTTTCCTCAGTATATCCGGCCCCACTCTTTCACCATGGCACTCCATATGGGTGTTCTGGGGGTCATGGTGATTGCGCAATTCCTGTTCACTTATACCGCATTCGGATTGCATGGGCTTGTTATGTCCAACCTCTTTTTTTCTATCATTCCCGTGCTCGTTGGCGCTGGTGGAGTCATTTTCTTCCACGAGCACATCTCTCACAAGAAGATGCTTGCTGCCATGGTTCTTCTTGTCTGCGTTGTTTTGGCACAATTTTTTTAAGCAGCCACAGATACACGTCATAAATGATACCGAGTAATATACAATTGCTGGACCTCGGCTTGTGCATTGGCGATGCGCTGGTCCTGTCTGACATCCATCTCGGGTATGAAGAGGCACAGAACAAACGTGGAATCCTGATGCCACGGGTGGGATTCAAGGCACTGCTCGATCGCCTCACGGCCATGTGCACGGGCAAGCACTTTTCCTCTATTATCCTCAATGGAGATATCAAACACGAATTTGGTTCCATCTCACCATCCGAGTGGAAAACGATTCTCCGCTTTCTTGATTTCCTTGGCCAATATACAACACGGATTGTGATGGTGGAAGGGAATCATGACCCGCTTCTGCACTATGTCGCGACAAAGCGTTCTATTCCTGTGGTTGACCATGTCCTGCTGGGGGATGTCTACGTCACCCATGGTGACCGTATTCCGGACAATACCGATTTTGTGCAAGCAAAGGTGCTTGTCATTGGCCATGACCATCCTGCAGTCACCCTTTCACAAGGGGCACGACGTGAGACCTACAAATGTTTTCTCATTGGTCTATGGAAGAAAAAAAACCTGATCGTGATGCCTTCCTGCAATCTATTGACAGAAGGCAGCGACATTCTCACGAGCAAGCCATTAAGCCCTTTCCTGAAGAACACGGACGATTTCGAAGTCTATATTGC
>JACQSS010000044.1 GCA_016211195.1 Candidatus Woesearchaeota archaeon | reverse complement strand
TGTGGTTTATAGGATGAGCCGAACCGATGCCAACCCAGAGCGAAGCGGATTTTTTGGATGAAGCCTAGAGGATGCAAACCTTTATAGCCTTTCAGCGCTGGAAATGGTGCGGTGATACAACTATGATGAAGACTCTTGGGAAAAAATATGGGGATGTCTTGTATTTTGTGTTCCGTGTGATGGTCGGATTCATGTTCTTCCAGCACGGCGCGCAGAAACTGTTTGGGTGGTTTGGCGGAACTGCTGCTGACCTCATGAGTTTAATGGGTCTTGCTGGAGTTATTGAAGGAGTTGGTGGCCTTCTGCTTGCGATTGGTCTCTTAACGCGATGGACAGCATTGGTTACTGCATTGCAGATGCTTGTCGCCTATTTCATGGTGCACTTTCCACAGGGTCTCATCCCCCCCGAGAACAAGGGCGAACTCGCGTTGTTGTATTTCGCAGCGTTCCTCGTGCTGCTTGTACATGGTGCAGGCAAGTGGGGTCTTGACAAGGAATGATTTTTTTTTACTTTAACTTTTTCTCAAATGTCGTGAAGATGTTTCCAGAAGTCACTTTTTCTATCTGTTCCTGCGTTAGGCCAGCGGCAGGCAAGACATTTGTGACGAAATCTTTGTATAAGTAGAGCGACGGAAATCCTGACGCATACGGCGGAAAAAGCTTTTCACCAATCGGGTGGGCAGCATGGTCTGTCTCTATCCAATCTATTTTGTTCTCCAATACCTGTTGTCGTATTTTTGCGACACACCCCATTGTTCGTAACGGTGGATTCATCTTGTAGAGAAGACCGTCCGGTCGTGACAACATGGTCTCGTCCCAAAGATAATGATGCGGGGTAAGCCCGCAGGTGATACGCATCTCATGTCGTGCTTTGTCCACTAGCTCGACTGCAACGGATGACGAGATATGGGGTATATGGAGAATGCCCGTAAAGCCGGTTTGCCTGACAAGCATCAGCTGATCTTCCAACGAAGCAACTTCTGCTTCTTCTGGGCGTGCGCGGGCATGGCTAATGGGCTGTGCAGGGTCCCATGCATGCATCAGTGCTTCTTTTTCGCAGTGGACTGCAAGGACCCCCAGATAATGCAGCTTCGTCAGTGATGCATAGATTTTTCTTTGCAGGGAAACATCGCAGACTCCAAGATTTCCTGTTGAATGCCCGGCATAGAGTTTGAGTCCAATGACTTCCCGATATTGGTTATAGCAATGGACTGCTTCTGCAAGCTGCTCATCCTCTGCAGTCACTCCGAGCCACAAGAAATAATCACCACGTCTTTTTTTACGAACAAGGGAGAGACGGTTTGTTACATCCCTTTCATGCATAATCGGCGGGTCTGTGTTGGGCATATCAAATATCTTTTTCACGCCCTGACTGTCGGCAACAGCAAACACGTGCTCTATCGTATCTTTATATGCCTGCCGTCCGTCCCGGCAGTGCACGTGCGGGTCTATCATCATGCTTTACGAAGCGCATGAGTATTAATCTTTTTGCCGTCACCAGTGCAAGACAATTCTTGGGGGGCTTTGATGTCATCAATGCTTGGAACACATATCCATGCGCAGGCGTTTCCATAGCCTGTTTTATCAATGGCAAATGGTACAATTCTTTGTGCGTTTTCCAGGAAGATGAGTATGCAATACTTTCGTTTTCCTGCCCAAATGAAGACCTCCTCAAGGGCGGTATGGAAACAGATACCTCCATCACCCCCATAGTGGCAGAGTATGTCTGTCAGCTGCTGTTCATTATAATGGTCAAACTGGAGAACACGTTGGACGCGTGCTTTAGCGCTAACCAGCTCTCCTGCATCTTTGAAGTAGACGGTGTCTCCTGCCTGTATTCTGTTCCATGGGGGATAGCATGCCATGTACCATCGTGATTCAATGCGCTTATGGCCGGAGATGATTTTATCAATAAGCTTCCACGACTTTTTCATGATGGCAACATGGTCCATGCCACAAAGGAGACACTCTTTGATATAAAGTTTCACTTCAATAGCTCGTAAATCTCCTTGGCTGTTTCTCTACGCTAATTCTTCTTGAGAATGTCCACTTTAACATGCAATTCCCTGAGCTGTTTCTCAGCCACATCGCCCGGAGAGCCATCCATTGGATTTTCTGCGGCCTTGTTTTTCGGGAATGCTATACATTCTCGGATATCCTGTATGCCGTTCATCAACGCAACAAGCCGGTCAAAGCCGAGTGCAAGCCCGCCGTGTGGTGGTGCGCCGTACCGGAACGCATTGAGGAGAAAATCAAACTTCCTTGCCGCTTCTTCATACGTGATACCTACAACATTCAGGACACGTTCCTGGATATCCTTGCGGTGGATCCTGATGCTGCCGCCACCAATCTCTGTGCCATTCAGTACAACGTCGTATTGTCGTGCATGCACCTTGCCCGGATTTGTTTCAAGATATTGCAGATCCACTTCTTTCGGCATGGTGAATAGATGGTGCATGGCGATCCATTTCTCTTCGTCCTCGCTCCATTCAAAGAGCGGGAATTCCGTGACCCAGCAGAATGCGAACTCGTCATCTTTAATGAGGCCCAGCTTCTGGCCCAGTGCCAACCGTACTTGTCCCAGCGCAGTCAATGCCTTGGCAAAGGTATTTGCTGCGAACAGCAACAAGTCACCTTCTTGTGCACCAAGCGTCACGCACAGCTTGTGCTGGATCTCGGGCTTGAAATATTTTGCAATGGATGACTCAAGGGTCATATTCTTGCCAACCTTTGCCCATGCAAGACCCGGCAAGTGGTATTCTTTTGCGACTGCCTCCAGTTGTTCTATCTCTGTTCGTGAGAATTTGCCGCAGCCTTTTGCATTCAGGCAATAAACAACGCCTTTCTTGTCAAGAACGCTTTTGAACACGCCAAAGTCGCTATGGGCGACGACGTCTCCGACATCAGCCAATTCGAGGCCAAAGCGCAAATCCGGTTTATCACTGCCGAAGCGCTTCATTGCATCTTCATAACTCAACCGCGCGAATGGTGTCTTGACGTTCTTGTTGAGCACTTTTTTGAAAAGATGTGCCAGGAGTCCTTCAATGATATTATAGATATCCTGCTCATCCACGAATGAGAGTTCCATATCTACCTGAGTAAATTCCGGTTGCCTGTCTGCCCGCAAATCCTCGTCGCGCAGGCATCGTGCCAATTGGAAATAACGGTCACAGCCAGAGACCATCAGCAATTGCTTGAACAGTTGCGGGCTCTCTGGGAGCGCATAAAACTTCCCCGGATGCCTTCTTGCCGGAACAAGGAAATTGCGCGCGCCGCCCGGGGTATATCGCATGAGCATCGGCGTCTCAATCTCCATGAATGAATTGCTGCTCAGGTACTCACGGACGGCCTGCATTGCCTCATGCCGCATCTTCAAGTGGCGCTGCATAATGGGTCTGCGGAGATCCAGATAGCGGTATTTGAGCCGCAGCTCCTCTGATGCAGGCAGCCTGTCTTCTATTTCCAAGGGGGGAGTCTCAGCTTCGTTCAGAATAGCCAGCGCATCTGTAATGATTTCAATTTCCCCTGTGTGCAGCTTCGGGTTGACCATGCCCTCTCGTCTGTCACGGACGTGGCCGGTTACCTGCAGGACCCATTCCCTGCCAATATGCTCTGCTTTGTGGTGAACATCCTTGTTGTGTGATGGGTCAAAGACAACTTGCGTTAAGCCATAGCGGTCACGCAGGTCGATGAAGATAACACCGCCGTGGTCCCTCCGTGACTGGACCCAGCCGGAGAGCGTGACTTCTTTTTTGACGTCTTTCTTCGTCAATTCACCGCATGTATGTGTCCGTAGCATAACCGCCTGTGGTAAAAGTAGCCGTATTTAAAAGTATGCAAAAGATACTTTTATAAAATAATCTCTGCCCACCTCGTGCCATGACACTTGACGAAAAAGTCCTGCAGTATCGGAAGGTCCCTGTTAGCACCGCAAAACATAATGATCTTGAAATTCTTGAGATTAAGCTCATGGAATCCAAGGTGAAAACAGAACTTAAGGGAAGATACGAAGACAGGTTGCTTCTTCTCACGTTGGGAATAACGTGTGTTGGCTCTCCTTTGGCTAAAGTGACCCATGTAGAACAAGTGTCGTGTCAGGCAAGCATTGCTTCATGTTTGAATCCTACTGATTTCTATTTTCGGGTCATGACCAAGTGTAAGCCGGGTATTGCTGCTGGCTATGGTCGGCCTGAGCAAATAAAATTTGGTCTTGAGTTTTATGTTGACCAGCGCCCTGCAACAGAACTAGGAAATCCTTGGGGCCCTGTTGCAGGTTTCAACCTCGTTGGATGTGACAGACATCTCTCCTTTGACGTCGGAATGAAAGGGGGCTATAACTTCTGGAGGATGTATCATCTTGATTATCGGAACCCGGAAAATATCAAATTCGACTTCGTCAAGGAATACTGTTATGTCCAAGGACAGGTCATGGATAACGAGAGCGGTTGATTCGAACGCATCTATGGCGTTTTCTTGAGCAGCAGACGCCATGCAGCTTCCAGATTCTTCACATTCCCTTTTAGCGTTTCCTTCTCCAGATACTCAACACCAGTAAACCATTGCTGCATCTTCTCTCCGGTAACGGGTGATTTCTTTCTTGTCTCGCTGATGAAGAATTGCTCTTTGCGATTTGCCCGCTCTTCTGGATGCAGGAAAAGGTCAAATACAATTTCCAGAGAAACATCCTTGCCTTCATTGGCCTGCTTGAGGAGTTGTTGTCCAACCCACCGGTCATAGACATGGCAGAATTCGTGCACTGCAGTCTCTTCGAGGATATGTGGTCTTGTCACGAGCTGTGGGTCAAGCCGCACTGTATTTGTCTTTGCTTCATAGATACCAATTCGTGAGCAAGAGGCTACCTCAACCACATACTTTTCTTTCGCCAGGACAAAGTTGTGCGTCCCATATTCTGCATAGCGCTTGTCAGTGTACTTGAGTGCTGCCCGGGTGATGCGCTGCTCAATATCCTGTTTGACAGCAGGCTGCACAGGCTTGGCCCACTGGAACTGCAATTCTGCGCAAGCATTCGTTGTCAATGCGCAGAGCGCGCCGAGATACGGTATCCATTTCATGTCAATGCCCCCTGTTCAGCTGTGCAAAAGCTGTTCTCCACATGGGTGCAAACTGCTCGAATAAGTTACCTGTGGGAAAAAACGGCTGATACCGCTGCAGAACCGCTCTCATGCGTCTGGCCTCCTGCACCACTGCGTATCCTTGCTCTAGTTTTTGGTACTCTTCCCCAGAAAGCGTCTTTTTCATCTCATCAAGATACAGCAATTCTTTGCTTTGCGCCCGGCTTTCAGTGCAGTCTGTTATCCGTTTTCCCAGTTCACCCAAACAGTCTCCAATCCTATAATCATACGCATGACTAAATTCATGAAAGGCGATGAACTCGAGCACGGATGGTTCAGTCACACTGTCATCAATGCAGATGACGTTCTCGTGGGGATTGTAGTATCCTATGTACTCCGTCTTATCCATCCGAGCCACATATTTTTCTTTGGCTGCATGGAAATTATAGCTCCCAAGATCGGCATAGCGGCGTGTCGAAAAGCGTTGCGCAGCATTGACGACTTTTTCCTGTAATGGTTTCTCCATGCATTCAAAACGGATTTCCCCATATGCAGCAGATGCAAGGGACAATGCCAGCAGAAGGCGTTTCATTCCTCTCCCTCACCAATAAGTTGTATCATATACGATTTCCACGCAGAGTTTTTTATCACGGTGGCAGGCTGCTCAGCTAGTTCTGTCTCCTCGCGTAGCCGTGCAGAAAATAATTGCCATTGTTTGAGCGTCCTGTATTGTTCATGAGGTAGGACTTTTTCCATCTCAGTCACATACCGCTGTTCTTTGGTGACGGCACGCTCCTGCGACCGGGTCTGAACATCAAGAAGCAGCTGGACAGCCTTGACCTTCTCTCCCATGGTCCGTGGGCTTATATTGACAATGTCCATGAAATGATCATCATAGGCATGGCTGAACTCGTGGATGGCTGTCATCTCAAGGATGTTCATATCGTTAGAGAGAACATTGTCCAACATGATAACACCTGGTCTATCGTCCCGCCTGAGCAGGTACATGCCCGGCTCCATAAGGTCAGTAAACGTGACAATATATGTCTTATCACTATTGACAAAATCATACGGTCCGAAATGGCCATATCCTTGGAGATAACGATTGGCTGCAGCAGTGACGTGTTCTTCGATTTTTTTTTGTTCAGGCAGATGAAGCGTTGTTTTGCTCCAGTCAAAACGGAGTTCCGCAGCGCACGGTGCTGCGAGCGCCAGCGCAAGGGCACAGACCATTTTCATATGCCCGGCAGATACAGTAGCCTATTTATGCTTTTGGTATCGGGGCTGTAATTCCACATAAAGGCTCCTGGGGATGCGGTCTTTTATCTCTTCGACATAGCGCTGTTCCTTTCTCAATGAGCGCTCTTCGGTCTGTGCCACTATCTGTCGCAACTGTATGCCTTTTTTCTGTCCACGGTCATGATGGGTCCAGTCATATGCATGGCCAAGTTCATGCAGCGCAATGATCTCGATTTTCGTGGGATTGGTGGTCAATTTCTTGTCAAGGAATAAAGTACCTCCACGCGAACCCACAAAATACTCAGCAGTGATGCCGTCCGTGTCACCAAAATAGACTGTGTAGATTTCGGGCGCACGGAAAAAATCGTATGCTCCCAAATCCCCATACAAGGGTTCCATATATTTGCGGGCCGCAGTTTTGACACATTCTTCAGCAGCCCTGCGAGTCTTGACCGGTGTCTTTTCATCTTCCCATTGGAATCGGACTTCCGCATCCATTGGTGCAGCACAGATAGAACTTCCCAAAAACAGGCAGAGCCATCCTCTTTTCATTACAACCACCCCTTTTACCTTTCGTCCCATTCAACCAGTATCTCTCCGCGTTTCTCGTATGCTTTTGCATAGCCCAATTTGTAACATTCTTCAAGTCGTTTGTAGATATCTGTCGGTACTTTATCCTTGTTCTCCCGTAGGAAAATGTGCTCCTTCCATGTGGCACGAGCCTCCGAATTGGCAAGCAATGACTTTTCCTTTTTCGGAGAGACATCGTCTTTCTTGACGAAATCATACGCATGCGAGAATTCGTGCACAACCATGGTCTGCATGGACGCAAGGTGCTTCAATTCAGAGAGATTAAGCATCACTTCATGCGTGGCTGGGTCATAATAGTCATCCTCCTCGTCACCAAAAGTGACAGTATATTTCCTGCGGCTGGTGACAAAGTCATATGTGCCAAGGTCTGCATACTGCTTCTGCTTGTATTTGCTGACAGCATCTATAACTGCAGCTTCAAGATCCCTTTTTGTGTGATATTTCTCGAGGCCCTTTGCTTTATCGTACTTTGTCCAGTCAAAGACGATTTCTGCGCTGCAGGAAGAAGCGCTCAGTGCTGCTGCCAGAATGCCAATAAGTCCCCGTTGCATTAAATGATGAACAGCACAACGAGGAAACATATATTTAGCAGATATTCAGCATATGAGTTATATGTTATCGGGCCAAGGATGTTGATGTTGAGAGGATAGAACAGGTACAGATTCGAGCCATCCATTGCATCGAGGAATAAATGGGATAGGTATCCAATACTGAAATAGAAGCCGAATTCATAGTTGACTGCCATCAGGAGCGCGGTGGTGATTGCCCACCCGATGGTTGTGTGGAAGAAGCTCCGCAACCCAAGGAAATCGTCCGGGATGAGGTTGATGTGCAGCAAATGTCGGAGACTCGTGCTTCTGCTCCGCATGTAATATGCATAGATGTGGTCTATGTCAATGACCACGGCACCCAGTGCAACCATGAACGGATGATTGAGGAGCTTGCCAATGATGAGCCCGAACAGTAAGTGGGAGGATGTGAGCATTCTTGTCATAAGCACTGGTTGCTTCTTAAAGATTTGCTGCAAATGCTTAAATAGTGCCTTTGCTTGAAAAGTATGGGTGATTATATGCGGCGACAAAGTAACTCCAAAAAGTATATTCTCCTTATCGGTGTTCTTGTTCTGGTGGGCATTGTTCTTGCTCAAACTCCCCCGAGCGTCTATCATCCGCTCCGGGAAATCGTCAGGACGTCAAGTGACCTGACTTCTGTTGATGCAAATGGAGATGGTGTGATTGACGCGGCTGCACTGCCCAGTGGAACTGGAGGGACAAACCCTTGGTCTTCAGTGACTGGCGGAATTGGCTATTCTGGCGGCCTTGTCGGTATTGGGACAACAACACCAATCGGGAAACTGACTGTTGAAGGAGCAGATAGTGATGTCGTTTACGTTAAGCACACTAGTGGCACTGCTGGCAATGCTCTCTACGCTACCCAAGCTGGTGGCATGAACGGGAACGCAGCAGTGTATGGCGTCAGCACTGGTCCGGGAGCGGGTGTCCGTGGTGAATCCGGAACAAGCGGCTTTGCCGGTGTCTATGGTGTCGGTGGAGGTAATAATCCGGGTGTCCGTGGCTATTCCGGTAGCGCCTTTGCGGGGTATTTTGACGGCAAAGGATACTTCTCTGGAGCTGTCGGGATTGGAACGACAAGCCCGAGTGCTATGGTACACATAGTGTCTGGTTCGCCGCAGGCTGCTTCTTTTACGGGTACAACTCCTGGCACAGTTAGAATCTGGGGTGGGAGTTACGTTGAGGGTGGCTATACCAATATCGATTTATCCAACGCTGGCACTGGCGGCGTTATTGCACGAATCGGTGCAAAGAATACTGGTGGAGGCACAACATTATCATTAGGCACGTCAAGTAATTATGCCTCGGGTATTACCAATGAGGCTCTTTCCATCGCACCTTCAGGAAACGTAGGCATTGGTCAAACAAATCCACAGCGAAAGCTTCAGGTTGCAGGAGACATCCTTGCAGAAGGTGATTTTTATGATGGGGGAATGCCTGCCGTCAGTAGTGGGTGGGATGTCTGGATGGAAACGAATACTGGCAGATTTGGAACTGCACCTGCAAGTAGCATACGCTATAAGGAGAATGTAGAAAACATCCCGTTGGGCCTTGGTGAAGTGCTTAAGTTGCGGCCTGTGCTTTTTACCTATAAGCAGAGTTATGTCAATGACAAGACGCAGCATGCCGGTTTCATCGCCGAAGAAGTCAATACCGTCAGCCCCTTGCTTGTACAATTGAAAGATGGACAGATTGAGGATGTCAAATACAAGGAAATTACTCCACTGCTCGTCAAGGCCATCCAGGAACAGCAGGCACTTATCGTATCACTGCGGGCAAGAATAGAAGCATTGGAGAAGAGATAAATAGAAGAGAGTCTTGCCAGTCTTAATGGACAATGGCGTCCGATTGACGGTTGTGCAGAATGACACTGCTCTTTCGTCATACGCTACACAATACATTCTTGAACGTCTGGCTGGCTATCGGAATATATTGCTTCCCACCGGCACAACGCCGCGGGGGTTGTATGCCCTGCTTCGCCAGTATCCAGATGCATTCAGGCATATCACTTTCTTCAATTTCGATGAGTACTGCATGCAGACCAGTAACGGAATGGAAGTAGTGAGTGATGAGCGGAGTTTCCAGCGGGAAATGAAGACGCAACTCTTTGATTGTATTACTTGTGCAGGGAATTATTTTCCAGATCTGGACAATATCCTGCAGCCGGGTGCATATGACGGATTCATTGAAAAGATGGGTGGTATCGACCTCTGCATCAATGCCATGGGGGAGGATGGTCATACGTTTGGGTTCAATCTTCCGTCAACACCATTCACCAGTAAGACCCGCCTTGTGACGCTCGATAGCGCAGTGCAGCGTATCAATCAGGGATTGACCGGCAGGGAAACGCCTGCTTATGCAATCACCACAGGCATTGCAACAGGCATGGCTGCACGGGATGTCCTTTTTCTGGTCTCAGGGAAAAGAAAGGCCAAGATTCTCCGTGATGTGCTCTATGGCCCCATTACAGAAATGGTCCCTGCCAGCGTCCTGAGACTGCATAAACGATGTACGTGGGTGGCGGATGAAGATGCGTGCAGTCTGCTGTGATTCTCTCAGCGGCAGTGCTATCGCTACTTTTATATACTCACAAGGCACCGTGATGAGAGGAAGAAAAGATGGAAGCTGCGCCATGGATACGGGTACGTTTACCCCTCGGTACTTCTTTTGATAAAATTAAAACTGCCCTGCGCAAGCGCCAACTGGTCACTGTCTGTGAAGAAGCGCACTGCCCAAATATCGGTGAGTGCTGGCAGGATGAAGGAACTGCAACGTTCATGCTCATGGGTCCAGTCTGCACAAGGGGATGCAGGTTTTGTGCAGTCTCTTCAGGCAAGCCCGGACCATTGGACCCGGATGAACCGGGAAAACTCGCAGAGGCCATCGCAGAGATGGAACTGGGCTATGCAGTTCTCACGTCAGTTGACCGGGACGATCTTCCGGACGGCGGCGCAGGCCATTTTGCACTGTGTATTAACGCAATCCGACAGGCACATCAGGAGACATTGATAGAAACTCTTATCCCTGATTTTCAGGGGGATGCATTGCAGAAAATCATCGACGCACGGCCGACAGTTATCGGCCACAATATCGAAACGGTCGAACGTTTGCAGGCGCATGTCCGCGATCGACGCGCAGGGTATCAGAAGTCACTCCATGTCCTCAAAACAGTGAAGGTGAGAAATCCTGCCATTTACACAAAATCATCGCTCATGCTTGGTCTTGGAGAAACCGCAGAGGAAGTGGTCCAGACGATGATAGACTTGCGCAAAAATCATGTCGATATAATCACTATTGGTCAGTATCTGCGGCCAAGCAAGTGGCATTTGCCTATTGCAAAATTTTATCGTCCTGAAGAGTTCCGTTCCTTCGAGCAGGAGGCGCAGCGCTTAGGCTTCCTGTTCAGCGCATGTGGTCCATTGGTGCGGAGTTCATACCGTGCAGGAGAACTATTCATTAAATCAAAAGGTGGTGTGCATGAAGAAAACATTGGTCACGTTTAAGGTCGACTATCTCCAGATTCTCAATGAGAAAGGGGATGTGGACAGCAAGTTGATGCCAAAGCTGGCGAATGAGGACATAAGGAAGATGTACCGGATGATGGTGCTGTCGCGCCTTTTCAATGACAAGATGCTCAAGCTTCAGCGTCAGGGGCGGCTGGGCACATTAGCCAGCCTCAAGGGGCAGGAAGCTGCACAAATCGGCAGTGCCTATGCATTGCAGCCGATGGACATGATGTTCCCTTCGTTCAGGGAACATGGTGTGTATCTGGCCCGGGGCTTGTCCATGAGTGGTCTGCTCGTCGGCATGGCTGGTGACGAACGCGGCCAGAGGGTTCCAGATGGCAGCCAAAATTTCATGATGTCCGTGCCTGTCGGCACACATCCATTGCATGCAACCGGCTATGCATGGGGCATGAAGATGCGAAAGAAGAACGTGGCGACTATCACTTACTTTGGTGATGGAGCCACGAGTGAAGGCGACTTCCACGAAGCCATGAATTTTGCCGGGACGTTCCAGGCACCCGTCGTTTTCTTCAACCAGAACAATCAATGGGCCATCTCAGTCCCCCGCTCACGGCAGACACATGCTCAGACAACGGCGCAGAAAGCGATTGCCTATGGCTTTGATGGTATCCAGGTGGACGGCAATGATGTGTTTGCAGTCTATAAGGCAACAAAAGATGCTCTTGACAAGGCGCGCAAAGGCGGCGGGCCGACATTCATCGAGGCATATACATACCGGATGGATGACCATACAACTGCAGACGCCTCAGCGAGGTATCGTGACCAGAAAGAGGTCGATGCGTGGGCAAAGAAAGACCCAATTGACCGCCTCCGGAAATATATGGAGAAGAAAAAGCTCTGGTCAAAAAAGGATGAGGAGAAACTGCTTGCGGACTGCACGATGCAGATAGAAGCCGCAGTCGCAGAAGCAGAGAAGATTCCGCCGCCGGACCCGATGGAGATGTTCACGTCTATGTACGCAGAGCCAACGCCCCTGCTCAAGGATGAGATGGACGAGCTCAGGGGGAGGTGATGCAAATGACGACGATGACTATGGTACAGGCATTGAATGCAGCGCTCCGCGCTGAGATGAAGCGGGACAAGAATGTTATTCTGTTGGGTGAAGATGTCGGCAAGGACGGCGGCGTCTTCCGTGTCACAGAAGGGTTATGGCAGGAGTTCGGTGATGACCGTGTTATCGATACACCATTATCCGAATCCGGCATTGTCGGCACATCGGTCGGCCTTGCATTGGCTGGCTTCAAGCCCGTTGCAGAGATACAATTCATGGGTTTTGACTACCCAGCATTTGACCAGATTATTTCACATGTTTCCCGCATCAGGAACAGGTCTCGGGGACGGTATACATGCCCATTGGTCGTGCGCATGCCCTCAGGAGGAGGCATCAAGGCACTTGAGCATCATTCGGAGAGTACTGAAGCACTGTATCTGCAGGTGCCGGGTGTTAAGGTTGTCATGCCTGCAACGCCCAGTGATGCCAAGGGACTGCTGGCTGCAGCAATCCGTGACCCCGACCCCGTGATTTTTTGTGAGCCAAAGAAACTATATCGGTCCATCAAGGAGGATGTCCGTGATGATGATTACATTGTGCCCATTGGCAAGGCGCGCCTTGCGCGTGAAGGAAAAGATGTCTCACTCATCACATGGGGCGCGATGGTGCATGTGTGCCTTGAGGCTGCAGAAAAACTCCAGCAGCAGAACGTCAATGCTGAAGTGATTGACTTGCGGACATTGTCGCCGTTTGACTTCGAGGCGATTGTGATGTCAGTCCGCAAGACTAATCGTGCAGTGATTGTACAGGAAGGACAACGCTCCTGTGGTGTCGGAGCAGAAATCGCGGCGCTGCTTGCAGAGAAAAATATTGCAGACCTTGCTGCACCGATTGTGCGCGTTGCCGGATGGGATATCATCTATCCGCTTGCAAAGCTAGAGAATTATTATCTGCCGGATGCGACCCGTGTCATGAAAGCAGTCGCAAAAGTGATGGGGTGGTAACCATGGCGTTTGAATTCAAATTTCCCGATGTTGGCGAAGGAATCCATGAGGGAGAAGTCGTCAGCTGGAAAGTCAAAGAAGGTGACCGCATCAAGGCAGACCAAGTGCTTGCTGAAGTGCAGACAGACAAGGCCATTGTCGAGATTCCCGCACCGCGGAGCGGCATCCTGTTGCAACGCAATGTGCTTGAAGGGCAGGTTATCAAAGTCGGTGACGTGTTCTGTGTCATTGGCGATGAGGGGGAAAAAGTCGCGCAACCCACACCAAAAGTTGTCGTAGCAGCATCTGTCGTTGAAAGACCAGCACCCAAACCAGAAGCTCAAAAAGTTGTTGCAAAAGAAACGATCAGTGAGCAAATGCGCCCGGTTATGGCTCCGGGGAAAGTTATTGCAACACCGCGGACGCGTCAACTGGCACGGTCTCTTGGCATCGACATAGCATCCGTTACCGGGTCTGGTCAGATGGGGCGGATTACGGAAGAAGATATACAGCGTGCAGCGAAAGGCTCTGCTCTTCCACCAGAGCAAAAAGGTGCGCCAGTTACTGCGCCAGCCCCTGCAATGGAACAAGGGACAAAGCAACCAGAAGCCAAGCACATCGCCAAAGTGACGTTCGAGAAATATGGCAGTGTCCTGCGCATTCCATTGAGAGGCATCAGGAAAGCGACTGCAGACCACATGGTCAGGTCATGGACAACAATCCCCCATGTGACGCATATGGATGAAGCAGATGTGACAGATCTCTCGCTACGGAGAGAAAAGGAGAAAGGGGTAGCTGAGCGGAAAGGTGTCAAGCTGACCTATCTGCCATTCATTGCCAAGGCAGTCATTGCAGCACTGCACATGCATCCTTACTTCAATTCAAGCATTGACGAGGAATCCGGTGATATTGTCGCAAAGAAGTACTATAATATCGGCGTTGCGGTCGACACGAGCAGTGGCCTAATGGCGCCATCTGTCAAGAACGCGGACAAGATGAGCATCCTTGAATTGGCAAGCGAGATGCAGAAGCTTGCAGAGAAGTGCCGGGATAAGAGTATCTCAGTGGATGAGTTGCAGGGCGGGACATTCACCATCACGAACATCGGGTCATTCGGTGGCATGATGGCGACGCCTATCATCAACCATCCCGAAGTCGCCATCCTTGGCGTCGGTGCAATTCGCGAGAAGCCCATTGTGAAGGAAGGCAAGATTGTGGTCCGCAAAATGATGCCGCTTTTCCTGTCCTTTGACCATCGTGTCGTTGATGGCGCAGCAGCAGCGAAGTTCATGAACGATATCATCCGTCATCTTGAAGATCCGGATTTGATGCTGGTGGATGTGGTCTAGATGGTCATGGGCGAGCTTGCGGAGAAGGCACAGGTTGTCGTGATTGGTGCCGGGCCCGGCGGTTATGTGGCTGCAATCAGGGCAGCGCAGCTCGGGAAAGATGTCATTCTTATTGATAAGGAAGAAAAGCTTGGCGGAATTTGTCTTCATCATGGGTGCATCCCCTCAAAGGCTTTGATCCATGCAAGCAATTTCGCACATGCCATAAAACGTGCTGGGGTCATGGGCATCAAGACCGGTAAGGTGACTGTCGAAACAAAGAAACTCCAGCAATGGAAAAAAGGGATCATTAGCACGCTTGCAGACGGTATTGCGGGCCTGTGCAAGCTGCATCATATAGAGGTGCTTGCCGGGGAAGCCCAGTTTGTTGGCCCGAATCAAGTGCATGTCGGCGGCGAATTACTGACGTATGAGAATGCCATTATCGCAACCGGCGTGACGAGGCGTGAGTTGCCTGTCTTGCCGTATGACGGGAAATTCATTATGTCTGCCAAAGAGGTACTTGCCCTAGACACAGTCCCGAAGGAGTTCGTCATTGTCGGCGGCGGCTATATCGGCCTTGAACTGGGCACTGTCTTTGCGAAACTAGGAAGTCATATCACTATCCTCGAAGCGCAAGAGCAGATACTTCCCGGCTACGAGCCCGAAGTGGTTGCCGTGGTCCAGAAACGTCTTGTTGAATTGGGCGCCGCAATCTTCACCAGCGCGCAGGTTACTGGCCGCAAAGGAACAAAAATACAGTTCGAATATGGGGGCAAGCGGAAAGAGGTTATTGCAAGCGCAGTGCTTGTTGCTGTTGGGAGCACGCCGAACACCTCGGGTCTCGGGCTCGAGCATACCAAGGTGCAGCTAGATGAGAATGGGTATCTCAAGGTCGATGCGCAGATGCAGACCGATGAAAAGGCCATCTTCGCCATCGGCGACTGTGTGGGTGCGCCCATGCTTGCTCACCGTGCAAGCCGGCAGGGTAAGGTTGCTGCGGAAGTCATTGCCGGTCTCCCGTCTGCATTTGATAATGTGGCCTGCCCCGCGGTCCTGTTCACTGACCCAGAGATAGCAACCGTCGGCCTGTCAGAAGCCGCTGCCCGTCTCCAAGGATATGAGCCACGTGTCGGCAAATTCCCCTTTAAAGCGTCATCACGCGCATTGACGATGAATGAGACAGATGGTTTTGTCAAAGTAGTAGCGGACAGCAAAACAGAACAGATTCTGGGCGTCACGATTGTCGGTGTTAATGCTTCTGAACTCATCAGTGAGGCATGCCTCGCCATTGAGATGGGTGCATTCCTTGAAGACTTGGTGTCAACTATTCATCAGCATCCGACGCTGTCCGAGTCCCTGATGGAAGCGGCAGAAGCGGTTAAAGGAACAGCAATCCATGTATTTCAGATGAAGTCCTAAAGCCAATGCTCACATCATTGATAGCTCTGTTTTCCCTTAAGACAACCGTACTGTCCTGTCACAGAATGAACCGATCTGTGCAAGCATTTTCGGGCTTGTATCCTCAGCAAGGGTCAGAATAAGCGTTTGCACGTCCCATTGCCGCAGCCGCCCAATGAGCGAATGCATGAACTGCAGGATGAGCTTCTCGTCATTGTACAGCAATAATGTGCTCAGCATATCCATGACGAGCACCTTGTGTTTTCCTTTGGGGATGGTCTCTAATGATGTGGTGACTGCAAGCGAGAGATAGGTCAATGAGCGCGGCGAGACGAAGATGACATCCCCTGCACGTAGCGGCGCGCTCTGCTGTATCAGTGTGCAGCAGTCGATGCAGAGCATGCGTCCATTGGGGCTTTTGCAGCAGTTGTTATAAGGAGTTGTCAAGGAGACGTAGACGCAATAAGTGTCATTTTTCTGAAGAGACTGGAGCATCTCCTGACAGACTGCTTTTAGTTTCTCTGGCTCATGGCATGGCGCTACCGGATTTGGCTCATTGTGGCGTCCTCAACTATCCTACCTTCAGCTCTGCACAGCAAGTATCCAGTATGAGCATGAAGTCACCAAGTAGGTCTTACCCAAGTACATGTGCTTTGCTGCATAAGGAGTCCACAGCAGAACGAACACAGCCCTATTTGTACAGAATCATCAATTGCTTCGCAAGCTCCGGGCTGATTCGTATCTTCTTATCGCTATCGGCATATTTCTTCGGCTCGTAAAGAATCGGTTTAAAAAGATCGGTGCAGATGGACTGCAATGCACGCGCACCTGTCTCTGGCGGGCAACGCGTTGCAATCTCATATGCGACTTCCTTGTCCAGCTCAAGCGTATACCCTTTCCGCTGGAGAAGTTTGGTGTATTTGGCCAGAGTGGATTGTTTTGTTTCTGTCAGGATCTTTACTTTATCGTCCACGTTTAGTGGATTCAGGATGGCGACTGCCGGCAACCGGCCAACCAGTTCATGCCGCAGCCCGTATGCCACAAGGTCTTCAGGTTTGACACGCAGCAACGAATAGCCGATATCCTCCTGCCGTTGTGCGCCGAAGCCGATTGTCCGAGTTCCCCCCAATCGTTTGCGGATGATATCGTCAAGTGACGGCTTCCCCTGAAATGCACCAGCAGTGACAAACAAAATATTTCGCGTGCTCAAGCCAACCTTTGCACCGAAATCATTTGAGCCCTGGACTGGTGCTTCTTCGAGCCATCCGATGAGCTCATTCTGAAGCCTGCTGCCAAACCCGTCACCACCGCCCCAGTTATCCTGAGCGATTTTATCAATTTCATCAAAGAAGACAATACCATATGGTGCATTGCCGCTCGTCTGTGCACGGAGCTGCTCAAAGACCCGCGACAGGTTCTCTCCCTTGTATCCCTCTGACGATTTTCCCGTGAGGTTCGTCTGGACCATGGGAATGTTTGCCTTCTTCGCAAGCAGCGAAATCATATATGTTTTTCCGACGCCAGATGGGCCGATGAGCAGGAGATTGTCCTTGCTAAGCTCTTCATCGTTTGTCTCCTTCTTGGTCATGTAATTGGAAAATGCAACGCTGATGGTGCGCTTGGCGTCATGCTGACCCACAACATATTCATCGAGAGACGCGACAATGGATGCTGGATCTTCCCAGAACATATCTTTCACGCAGGTTACTGCTTTGCTGCTGGAGATAGACTGAGGATTCTTCTTCATTGTCTGCAACAGATTAGCCACCTTTTCCAAGGCATCGGGTTGGGGGTGCTCGTATGTTGAGATTTCTCCATTCTCTTCAATGTATATTCCGGTGAAGTGCAGCTGGCCATCCGCCTCTGTGACAAGCATTACAGGATACTTATGCTCAGTGCCCTGCACACCAAGGAGCGTGAATGGTGCTCCCTTCATAGGAGTCCAGACATTATCCTTTTTCGTGCCAATGGTGACCTTGATATCACTGCTCCGCAGCGGCAAATACATTACATCCTCGCAGTCGGTTGTGGGAAGCAGCTCGCCGAGAGGAGTAAGCATGTAATGTTTCCTGAATACAAAATATTTTCGATGGGAGAATCCGATGTGGGCCTGTGCGATTTTGCCGTCAATGGTGAACTGGCCAACGACCTGTGCAACCTGTTGGGGAAGCGACGCAAGTAATTCCTCCACATTCCGTATGCGTCGGCGCTTCGGAATTTCATTTGTCACGGAACAGTCAAGCGGCAGCAGATAGACCTTGCTTTTTTTTGTCTCATCACCGACCGGGAAGGAGAACTCGACCGGAGAAAGTGGAATGCCTTTCACTGCCTTTTCTAACTCTGATTCCTTTGCACTGTCACGGAACGTGAAAAATCCCATGAGGCCATGGAAGAAAAGCGTGTATTTAAACATTGCCACTCGTAAATGGTTACTTTATGTCGGCAGGTTTATAGCTGTGTTCTGCGTAGCCGTTTGTATGCACAAGCGCATCAAAGTCACATCAAAGACATTACCCAAAGTTTCTCCAGATGACATTGCAAAGGCCCTCGGTGCTGAGCGCTGCTCACCGTTGGAGGCATTGGCGGATAATACACATGATGTTCCACTCGGCGAGCCGATTGTCTATGTCCAGACCACGATGTTCATCTCCTTTGAGCACGGGCTCTTGTATACAGTTGGCCAGTTTGCCAGCCACCGCAATGTAAAGAGAGAAGACATCAGTGGGTACCGGCTCCTGTCAGGCAAGGCAGCAGATGAGATCTATGCCGGGGTGGGATGCGCACAAGGTTTCTGCATCCAGTTCTATACTCCTGAACATCGTGTAAAAGATGTGCTCGCAACCTATCGGGAAAGCCCCAGACGGATTTATAAGTGTTAAGCAACTTTCCTGCAAGATGCTTGAACAGTTTGAGGGAATGGAGATGCCGGATAAGGCAGCGTCGATTGACGTTGTCAGTAATCCCGTGCAGCTCATATCGTCACTGTTCACTGTCTGGGCTGGTTTTGTCGCCCGGCTGCCAGCTTATTTTGGAAATGAGACACCTGACAAAGCTTTGGCCCATGCAGAGGAGCTTCTTGCGCCATATGATTTACCTTGTCGTTGTGATGATGCAGCGTACTTTCTACCGCTAAAGACATTATCACCACCGCACTATGATTATGGTGGCCTTTTCTATACAGCGCTTCTGCATACTGGTGTTGAGTATCTCCGTGTGCCTTCGTCCATATTAGCTAATAATCTTGGCTATAAGCTCCGTAGCGGCTATCTTGAGGTGGTATGCAATACTTTCAAGCTTGGTACTATGGCACAGGGAGGGGCTATCATCAACAAGGGTGCTGCCCAGACATTTGCCTCCTCTGCAACGGGTGGGATTTTTATCAACTGCTCTTCTGCACAGTTCCTTGGCAATGGTGCATACAATGGGCTTTTTATCAATTTCGGAGCAGCTGCATATATGGGCTATGAGGCGCTCAATGGTCTTTTCATCAGCACGAAACAAGGTGCCTTTCTTGAGCGTGCTCAGCATGCGACAGGTATCGGTCCCTATTGGCTGGGCAGGAAAAAAGATTTGCATCTCATTGTCGAAACATTACGGGAAGAATGCCTCCAGGAAGACATTGACCCCCCTCGCATCACTGACCTTGCACAGAAAATACAATCCTATGTCACAAGCAGACCTTACATGGTATGAAGGCACGGCAAAGCCGGATAGAAGGGATATGAGAGATAACAGTGATTCTCACCGATTGGAATGCCTCCTCACCACATTTCGTAGTTGGGTGTCGTTCCTTGTTTGCTATGCAGTTCCTTACGATGCAGGCTGGATGGACATTCCGAAGCGGGACATGCTTCTTGAAGAAGCGTGCCGTATAGTCGAGCCATTCGTGGATAGCCTGCCGGCAGTGCTCGGGAAAGAGTATGTACTCCCCTTATATGACATGAAGCAGACGCATGGACACTATGCTGGGTATGGCGGACTGTTCTATACTGCGTTGCTGAATATGGGAAAGGATGAGCGGATACTGGTTACTACCATTAGTGGTATCGGACTCTGGGGCTATCGATTAAAGAAAGGAAGAATTATTCTGGCCAGTATGCAGCCGTCCACGTACGATTTCATTGGAGAGGCTGCTACAGGTGGTATCATCGAAAATCTTGGCATTGTTTCCTACTTGGGTCGTGAAGGATGGGGGGCCACATACATTAACAGTAATACAGTCCTCAATGAATGCGGATTCCTTGCGCAGAACGGACTTTTCATCAACCACGGGCGCGTAACAGGTTGGGGCAATGGCGCAACAGGCGGTGTCTTTGTGAATCATGGATTGGTGGATGCATGGGCTGGTCTCAAGGCATCTGCCCTGTTTCTCACCTATGATTGTGGCGAGTGCATTCTCAGTCCGCTTAACCACGCCGTTGCTGAAGAAAAAACATTGCTTGATTCCATCGGTACAGCAACGGCAAAGAAAATACTGGACTTGCCTATGGCACAGCTATATATAGAACAGCTGCGCCAGAAAGTATGTGCTTCGTCTCTATGATGGCATCGCCAAGCCCGATGGCAGACAGGAATTGACTAGTAAGTCATCTATCACAGTTGTCCATAAAGCATTTGACCTTTGGTATACTTTCTTCAGAAAAACCTATCGCGAGACTGTTCCCTCTGAGGGGTTGCTTGACACGCTGCTAGAAGAAGCAATCCGGTTGACCTGTCATTTACCAATGCTGACTATTGATGCTACCGATTATTTTTCACCCGTAGAAACATTGTGCGTGAATCACCGCCCGTATGCAGGGCTGTTCTATACCGCACTGCTGCAGACAGCCGACAGGATGGTTATCGGCGTTGAGGGCTTATCCTATCTTGGTTATCGGCTGGCGCGGGGAACTATCGAGCTCAATGCAGCCACAGACACAGGCATAGGGCAGTATGCCACTGGGGGGTGTGTCGTCAATAATAATACCGTCAGGGGAAACCTTGGGTGGGGCGCACGGGGCGGCTTATTTGTCAACAACGGGCACGCTCCTTGGGACTTTGGAGCGCATGCAACAGGTGGTCTTTTCGTCAACAACGGCGCATCAAGCTACTGTGCAGATAATGTCTCCGGTGGTATTTTCGTTAATCATGGCCAGATGGATTTCTTCGCTGACACGCCAAAGGCAGGCATATTCCTGAATGATGGGACAGTGACGCAACATTTTGGTTCTGGTGCTGAGGGCGGCTTTTTCGGTAATGGCGGTGACGTGTCCTACATGGGCAGCAGGGCAAAAGTCGGACTCTTTCTCACGACCTGCCAGCCACGCAACGGATTCATGCAGCACGCTATATGTGCCGGGCAGTTAGTCTATCCAGAACTTCTTGCAGACTTATTCACTGCTGCAAAAACAAATGATGCCAAGGCCATCACGGGGAAAATGGCAATGGTCTCTGGTGATAACAGATGAATCCTATTCCACATCAAACCCTTCTTCTTTCCAGCCCAGTGTGCCACCCATGAGGTCGCGGACTTTCTTGAATCCCTGTGACTTAAGATAGAACATGGCAGCCGCCGCTCTCCCGCCACGTGCACAGATGGTGACTGTGTCTGCATTCTTGTCTAGTTCCTGCATTCGCTCTGGCAAATCTGCCAGTGGTATGGGCTTGGCACCCGGAACCTTGCCCTCTTTTACTTCCTCGGGTTGCCGGACATCAATAAGTTGCAGCTTCTTTCCACCTTCGAGTTCCATGGTCAGCTGCTCCGGAGTGACCATCAGCTCGTCTTTCGGATTCTCCATCAATTCCTGTGCTTGCTGCATGAAATCCCGTGGTGTTTTAGTCGCCATGACCGATTTTAAGGAGTCGGCCTTCTTAAGGATATCGAAAAAAAAAGAAAGAACTGGCTTTCGCCGGTTTAGTATCCCACTCCCATTTCGACCCGGACTACCTTGTCCGTTGTATTGAGCAGTTGCTCAACCAGTATTTGGGGTGCTTCACCATAGCTCCCGCTGTAGCCGTACGCGTAGAGCTGCTTGTCGCTGACTCGGATACGTCCACCGCCAACACATTGCGCTCGTAGAGTTTTGGGAAGCTTGCTGCAGTACTCCGCCCTGATGTCTGCGTGGTATTCGCAATAGGGGTTTCCGACAAGGACTTCTTTTGTCTTCGTGCCATCGGTCACTTGCAGCACGATAAACTTGTAGGTCCCTTCTGTTGGCAGTTCGACACTAGCCAATTCTTCCAGTGTTGTCATTTGTAGTCCTCCGCAATCCATGATCGCAGCAGAGGGACCACTGAAAAGTAGTTAAATCTTTGTTGGAGATATTTCTACAATTATAATTCCTAACGTAATGGATCATACCATGAAGCCACAAGACTTTTAAGCAATTAAAGCATGGTGAATCAAATGCAAAAGAAGG
>JACQSS010000043.1 GCA_016211195.1 Candidatus Woesearchaeota archaeon | reverse complement strand
GTGACGATGTCTGTCAAAGTGGCTATATGCTCCAGCTTCGCAAGGCAACGATAAATAATGACTGTGACTATAATAGCTGCACAATTATCCAGCCGCAATGCCCACCGGGAACAACACAGCAATGCCCTAAAACACAATGCGGCCCTCATCAGATAGGATGCCAAACGCCATGCAATGAGGCAGGAATGCCGACAGATGGTACCGATGCGACTTGCGGTGCCTGTAGTCCAGCATGTGCCTGTGAACCGGGCTATTTTGACATGGACCGCTATGCAGCCAATGGCTGCGAATATCAATGCACACCCAGCAATAATGGTGTTGAGAAATGTGACAATGTGGATAACAATTGCAATGGACAAAAGGATGAAGGTCTGCCCAGCTGCGGCTGCAGTGGAGGAATACCGACACAAGAAACATGCAACAATCGGGATGATGACTGCAACGGTCGGGTCGATGAGGGATTGACAGGATGTGCATGTGCTCAAGGTCCTCCTGCTGCCGAGGTCTGCAATGGAAACGATGATAATTGCAACGGGCAAGTCGATGATGGAGTTGGCTTATGTGGTGCAGGTAGCCAATGTATCCGGGGCAGTTGCTCCTGTACCCAAACCTATAGCCGCTCCTGTGCAGAACTTGACCAGAAGATAAAAAACCGTTTGGAGCGGCAGGGGAAATGGGACAATGCAAAACAGAGCAAGAAGGTTGTCGAGCATCAGGGCAAGTATTATGCCTGTGAAAATAAAGTAGATAATGCCTGCTGTACAGCATACGAAAATGGGCTACCTATCGGTGCAGGCAAAGTGTGTGTCTATAATGGCAAATGTTATGCACCCGGCATGACCATCCCTCTTGGTGATGGAGCAACACTCCAATGCTCATGAACCCATGTGAAACCCTTTCGCTCCGCTCGCCAGCATCGTCCTCGCTGGTGGCCATGTTCGCGTTGGGCTCTGCGTTCCCGAAGTGACCATCCCCTCGCAACGGGTGTGCTGCTTTTTGTAAGGGGCTGTGGCAGAGATGCTGCCAAGAGTTTCACGAGAGCATCATAAACCAAAAGGTATAAATGCACTCTCTTCTCTCAATTAGCAGAGGTGAACTGGATGAAAAAGAGTATGGTCTATCTCCTTATGGTGCTCTTCCTTTTGCAGATTGTGGCAGCGTATCCGGCTATAGTTGTCCTGACTGGTTCTATAACAAGCCCCAATGGACGTGCGTTGGTGGGCTATGCGCCAACATGGAAAATCCTTGATAGTAACCGGGCCCAGATTTATGACAGTGGATCGACGTATACCAACGTCTTGTTTAATCCTTACTCCTGCATGTTTCCGGGCATAACCGGAGCGACAGGGAGAAGTGACCTTCAATCGTCAGTCATCCAACTGAATCCGGGGCAGACGTATTCAATGACTGTCTCATTCCAGGCAGTCTGTACGCGGTCTTCCGGGGTTAGTGGTCAGGCAACAGGAGCAACAGCAGCCAATGGAGGCTGTTGGGGAAAATGCACTTCTGACGGGTATAAGAATTACAAGAAGCACAAGAGCTGTGGGTATTATTATCGTAATTGTAATACGGCCGATGCAAATTATGCCTGCGATATGGATTTCAATACCGGTCCCTGCGAAGGCGAGCGGCAGAATGCAGAAAATCCCGTCTCAGCTACTGTTGACTCGCCAAATGTAGCAACCTTCGGCGATGATACACCGATAACGTTTGTTGCACCATGAGGCCGATAATACTGCTCTGTGTGCTCTTCTTGCTCGGCTGCGCACAGGATGTTACGCTTGTTGATGAAGATGAGATTTTTGCCATTCTTCATACCGAGAAAGAGCTTGAAGGTTTCCTGTCAACACAGGTTACCATCGCTGAGCAGGTCTATTTAACCGAATCGGATCTGGCGGCACTGCAGCAGCAGCAGGATGGGTTCGGCGAGTGGTATAGGCAGGTTCCGCAAGGGAAATATCTCCGCGTGATCATTGTCAATGAACAGGGAACCAGTTTCATTGCCCTTATTGACCCCACCGCGAAACGTGTAACGAAAATCCTTGGTCTCATCAATGTGTCGCTCTCATGAAAAAACTGTCTTCATGCGTATTCCTTCTTCTTTTCGTAGGAGTTACTCTCGCGGTCGTAGATACCGAAACGCAGATGGGTTTTAGTCCTTCGATTGCGACACTCCGTCTCGTGACTGGTCAGAATATCGACCTACAGACAGGAATGCAGTACCGCTTTACCACAGTAGTGCAAAAGCAGGCAACCGGGAGTAATGTCGATCCGCAGACCAGTATCAGTTATGCGTTCAAGGCTGGCGTGCAGAAGACCGCAGCAGACCTCTGTACTGATCAACAGACCGGCATGAAATTCAATTTCGCGCTGCGATCACTATCTTGTACTCAAGTAACTGATCGGGGTATCTCATACTCCTTTTCCATGAGAGGCCTCTCCTGCAAACAAGCATGGGATCGTGGCATAACGTACCGGTTCAGCAGCCAGGTCAAGGAAGGTGGGACAAACAAAGGGATAGCTGTGACAAACGCCAAGACACAGACATCATGCGCTTCAGGAACCCTTGGCACGGGAGCAGCAACCGCGTCACCATGCAAGGCAGCAACCATATACCAAACAATCTGTAACCCCTGTCAGAATAAGAACAACGTCGCGCCGGCTGGTGGCACGTCGGGATGGTGCTGCAATAACAATCTTATTTTGACATTGCCGTCATGCAGCGGCAATCCCTGTTTTGATGGAACCTATACGTGTGATGGCAATATTGTCGCCTGCAAGAAAAAGACAGATGGGACTGCGTGTGGGACAAATAAGGTTTGCCTCAATGGGGGGTGTGTTGCCTCCTGTACCAACCAGTGCACCTCTGGGGTCAGGCAATGCTCCGGTACTGGTTATCAGACCTGTGGTGACAGCAATGGCGACGGATGCACTGAGTGGGGAACGGTCACTACTTGCCCCACAGGACAAACCTGTGCAAATGGCCAATGCGGCTGTGCAGCGCCGACTGTGCTGTGCGGCACGTCCTGTGTCAATACGCAGACAGATAATCGGAACTGCGGTGCCTGCGGGACAATCTGCCCAACAGGTATGACCTGTCAGAATGGCGCTTGCAGAACCCTCTGCCCCGATGCCGACGGTGATGGGTATGGTGTGGGTGACTTGACTGCATGTACCCAGAAGGTGCAGGACTGTGATGACACGAGGAGTGCCATTAACCCCGGCGTGACAGAGACAGTGTGCACAGATAACCTAGACAACGACTGCGATAGCGGCATTGATTACGACGGTGGTAGCCAATTCCCGGCAAAGAAAGGAGATAATGGGTGTCCAGTAAGCGTCGTAGCTATCAATGCTCCCTCCACCGCAGTCGAGAACAGTGCTGTCGAAGTCAAATGCACAGCCAGTGTTGCCGGTGTCCGGAGCATTATGGCAAAAGTGGGTGGTGTGTTGTGCACGTTTATGCGCTGGGATGCAACCACAGCAGTGTTTAGTTGCAATGCTGGCACCTATTCAGCAACGCCAAAACAAGCAGTCTGTTCTGTCGATACTGCCATCTCAACAAAATCCGGGCAGGACCAGAGCACACCCATAACAGTCATGTTGTCTGACTGCACACGATATTCGACAGCCACTCAGTGCGCTGCAGATACGCGATGCGGGTGGTACAATGCCTGTTCGGGGAACTTATATTCTGGCGGTACAGATAGATGCGTTGCAAAGAATAGCGTCTCATATACCTGCTCACGCGGTTTCTGTGGAGCAACCTGCGATAGCACAGACCAGTCATGGGTGCAGAGCCAGCAGTGTGATAACACTTGTCAGGACATGAGCACTTTGTTGTTGCGGAAGATGACAGTCAATAACAACTGCAATTATAACACATGTACACTCGTTCCTGCAACCTGTCCGACGGGGACCGTGCAGGCGTGCCCCAAGAAAACCTGCACAGCACCCAATACGCAAGGGGAATGTCAGACCTTCTGTCTTGAAGCAGGAAATCCGAATGATGGCACTGATGCGACCTGCGGCATATGCACACCCGTGTGTACGTGTGTGCCGGGCTACACAGATGCAGACAATGACATGACGAATGGTTGTGAGTATCAATGTACCCCGACAAATGGCGGTGTTGAGAGTTGTGACCGTTTAGATAATAACTGCAACGGACAAGTTGATGAGAACCTGCCTGCGTGCTGCGCTGGAGTTATGTGTCCGGATGGCAGAGTCTGTGTTGGAGGCATCTGTACCTGTACGCCGATGTGTGCAGGAAAGCAATGTGGGCCGGATGCCTGTGGTGGTACCTGTGGAACATGCGCTACAGGCCAGTCGTGCAGTAACGGGCTGTGCGTCGAGCCGGGCATCTGGACACAAGTCTTTACTAATACAAAACCAACGCAGCCCATTATTACCAGGCCACCGCCCCCAAGCGGGCCGCTTCCCTTCAAGGTGATGTGGAATCCATCAACTGATGCAGATGGCGACCCCATAACCTATAAGCTTGCAGTCACCAAGGATGCTGCTGGTCAACCGGCAGCAGAGACAACAAGCACCGAGCATTCCTTTTCGCAATCCGGTTCATATATGCTGACTGTCACCCCTCATGACGGCTTCGAAGAAGGTATCCCTGCGTCAACCATATTCACTGTTGAAGTTCCGGAAGATGCACTCTGTTTGTCCGGGCAAGGGACAGGTAATGATGTTTGTGAAGCAGGCGAAGGCTGTGGGTGCAATGATTGTGAGGGTGATTCCCAGATTGGGCCCTGTGCGAGGATGCCCAACACGAAATGCAATGTTGCCATCAAGAAGTGCGGCTGCCTCGCTGGGTTTGCCAAATGTGCTGATGGTTCGTGCCGAGCTGATTGTGATGGGTGTGTCGGGAAGCCCATGGGAGATCCGGACACCTGCGCCAAGGACCTCCTGTGTGTTGCCAAAACTCCCAAACCGGTCTGTGATGTGTGTTCTGGGAGCATTACCGGAGAAGTCATCAATGAAACTATCCCCCCAGGCCCGAATGCAGTCAAGGCCGCCAGCGTTACGATTGATTCATTGAACGCTAAAGTAGGGACTGCTACGGATGGTACCTTTTCCCTCCCGCTTGGAGATAAGACGGGAACGTTCTTACTCAAGTATACGCATCCGCTCTATGCAGGAAATCTGACTGATGTCACACTAACTGCAGTCAAATGTGCTGTCACCCAAGCACCCCGTGTGCGGTTGGAACTCTGTGGCAATGGGCGGGCTGATACGGGCGAGAACTGCGCCACGTGCCCAAGTGACTGGCCATGCGGCACAGGTCAGGGATGCAGGAATGGGCAATGCGTTGATAATTGCCAAAGCGGTGGGTGTATTTCTGCGTGCCCAGCAGGACTCATCACTGGTCCGGACAAGATGTGTGCCTGCAACACTGCACGAGATGGGAAGTGCGGCTGTGACGACTTCTGCACAGGTAATGCTGTGAATCACGATGCATGCAATACCTGCACGCGTGTCTGTGGCAACCCCGCAAACCGTGAGGCTGACCCGGACTGTGCCAGTGCAGGCCTTGTGCTGACCAATAGGCAGGTTTCCATTGACGTGCCCGCAGAAAATGTTATTACCTTGGAGAAGCTGGCGATGTATAAAGGGAAACCTGTAAAAGTCAAAGTCGTCATGTGGAGCAAGGAGAAATGAATCGGAAAGGAATCTTTTTCACGCTCGATGCGGTTATTGGCATCACTATCCTCTTTGTCGGCTCATTTGTCGCATACTTTGCGTTCATTCAGGAACCCGTCTTACAACCGTCTGTTGCATATGCTGAGGATATTATGGGGATTCTTGCAACGACACGTTTTAGTGCAATGAATCTTAGCCTGACAGACCCTTATCTGCAGGGACTGGTCAGGGCGGGACTCATCGACGTCGATAAGACTGTTCTTGCACAACTCGGTGAATTTTACTACGTGCAGCAGAATACCCAAGACTCAGTGATGAAGGCAAGTATTGGTCAGTATATGGCAAATACCCTTACTGCAATTGTCGGCCGTACTATCCCCCCGGTCTATGGCTGGGCAGTGCGCATTGACGGGAAGACTGTGTATACAGCGCAGCAAGGTCCAATGAAAGATAATGCAGAGGTAAGCGTCGTGACACAACACATGACGTTCGGTACGTATAAACGATGGGCACCATACGGGCCTTATCTGGTCGAAGTAGAGGTCTGGGCATGAACAAGAAAGGTATCTTCTTCACGTTCATGTGCTTTCTTCTGGTGCTGTTAGTGATAGCCATCTTTGCGACGCAACGAAATATCACACTGCAATACAAACAGCCCGTCACCCTGAGCAGGACGCATACGTTGAATGAGTTCTACCAGACATTGGACCGGGCAGTATTACCGGATGTGCTGCGCATTAGCTCTGTGCAGGCATTTTTGGCAGTGACGAGGAAGATCAAAGACGAGAAGCGGCCTCATCCCATCGAACCCTTCGACGCTATTGTTCGCGGAACCAATGCCGATTACGACCTCCATGGCAATGGGGCTGACGCATGGCTGCAGAAAATCAAGCAGTGGGCCCAAACCACTTATCACCTCGACCGGGTAGAATTGGATTTTCTACCCGGCACCATTGCGGTCATACAGAGAGAGCCATGGACTGTAGAAGTGTCTGCGATGGGAAAGGTCACTCTTATTGACAGGGCCAACAAAATCGGTTTCGAAACAACGAAAAAATATACGGTCACTATTCCCATTGAGGGATTGCCCGACCAGTTGTGGGCGCAGAAAGGGGTGGATCGGAATATCACGTCAATCTTGCAGAATGTAACTATGGGTGGAAAATGGTTTGGGAATATCTCTACAGACCTTGTTGTCTGGGAGCAATTGGTGAAGGGTTCGTCTTTGCGGGAATTGGCAAAGGATGAGCGTCTGGCTATTCTGAATCTATCCATCACGCAAGGCGCATATTTCCATCCATCCACTGTGCTGGCAGCTCCCAACTACCTGCAGCGCTTTGGTGGTACTGGTTCAGATGCGAAGACGGGCATCTTTTCGTTTGCGGATGCAGGGTTACAGGATAAGGTAGGGGTTGCAAATGCCCGGCAGTCCTATCTTGATTATAAGTTCATCTGGAGCAAGTTGCCCGTAGGGCAATTGGACTATGCCATTGGTCTCAGTGCTATTGACGGTCTTATTACAGAAATGAAAGGTTCTCCTCCACGACCTGTCACTACAGAGTTTCATATAACTGGCTTGGCCGATGGGTACAGGTTCAAAATGGATGCAGATGACAGAAAATTCCTTGCCCTGGAAATACCAGTCGATTTCCATTGCAAGGATGACGTTGATGAAACACAGCCATTGCCCATCTTTGCAGACCATGAATGCTTTTACGGGGCGAGGGAGTTGGGTGAACCGCTTGCGACGTTTACTCAAACCGTTTCCTAGTCGCACAGCAAACTATAAATAGCAACACGCTCTTGAGCAAAGGATGATTTATCGTTCCCGGCGCGGTGCTGGTGGTGGGGGCATGGGCATGATTATGCCCTTGTTGATTATCGGTCTCATTATTGGTCTCATGCTCTGCAACAAAGACAAAAAAAAAGAGCAGCCTCCGGAGCAACCGCAGCAGCCGCCACAAGCTCCCTCGACTCCCGAAACAGAACCCGGAAACGCATGTACTGATGATGGATTTTATCCATGCACCGAATGCCCGGGTGAGACTATCGACTTGCCCGCTGGTGAGAATAAAGTCTGCTGTAAGATGCCCTGTGCTGGACAGGAAGAGCAGCCCACAGAAGGGAATGGCACATTGACGTGCGCATTCCAGAAAGGATACAACTGCAAGGCAAGTGAAAACTGCCCGGACAAGCAATGGCTGGCTGCAAATGATACCGCACGGTGCTGCAAAGTACAGTGCAAAGCCCGTGTGCAGACAGAGCTTACGATTGCGGGTCTCGGCAAAGTTGTTATTGAACGATTTGGACAAGGGAAATTCGGTGTCTTTTATGGGACCAATGTCACGCTCGGCAATGTCGACATCGGCAAACCGGGTTATGCAGAAGCTGTGGCAAAAGGTAACAATCTCTATGAATTTGAGACCAGTGACAAGCGGCGTTTCAGTTTCACGATTACCAAGGAAAGCGACATTGAGATACAGGCAACGGGTGGGCAGCAAATCGGTGGCTGTTCCTCTGACGCTAACTGCACGGCACAAAAATGCAATCCCGCGACAAAGGTGTGCGTTGACTGTCTGGCTGACGCAGATTGTTCCAGCAGCCGATGCGTTGACAATAAGTGTGTTGCCCTCCCCTGCATAGACGATAGCCAATGCCGTTTCCAGCGCATTGGCACAGAATGCAGTTGTGGCCTGAAAAATGCCACAGCACCTTCCTGTGGAATCCCTGATGTCAGTTGCGTCTGTGACGGGCAATGCCGCCTCATGGGTACACTTGTCAATCCGTGTGCAGGGAAGACAGATGGAACGGTGTGCGGCGACATGCGTGTCTGCAGGAACCAGCAATGCGTTCTGCCGACTTGCACGAGTGACAGCGATTGCCGTACCGGTTACCTTTGTGCTACGTCACAGGTAGGCGGTCGGTATTGCATGGAGAATGTCTGCTTCAACAAAGCAAATGGGACAAGCTGCATGATAACCGGTCAATGCACAGATGGACGATGCAGCGGTGGTGTGGTCTTCTGAACAGAAAAGGATATAAAATGGGATTGTGTGTGAAAAGAAAATGAGATGGGGCTTCTTGCTTGCACTGGTTCTTGTCCTCTTCCTTGTAGGGTGCGGTGGCTGCCAGAAGGAAGGGAAAAGCGTTCCCCCCAAAGTTGAGGAACCGGTCTTTCCCGGTGCAGAGGGAGCAGGAGTCATGCCGGGCAATGCCTGTTTTGATGCTGGTTTTTTCCCATGCCCCGAAGACCAATGTGAAAATGAAACAAAAGATTTGCCAGCGGGCAGCAACAATGTCTGCTGCGCAAAATCATGCACTGGTGCGCAGGAAATCCAGGCTACTGAAGGAGATGCAAGTGCCACGTGTGCTGCGCAGGGAGCAAATGACTGCGGTGAAACAAACACCTGCCCTGAGCAACAATGGATGAAGTCTAGTGATGTCATCCGATGTTGCAAGACTGCGTGCATTGAACGTATCCAGACAACAACGAAAATAGACGGTCTCGGAGAAGTCGTCATTGAACGCTTTGGGCCTGGAAAATTCGGTGTCTTTTATGGGCAGGGTGCCAAGATTGGAGGTATTGACATTGGCAGGTCTGCATATGCAACTGCAACAAATGTTGGCAAGAATGAATATGAGTTCACGACAACTGACGGACGAAAGTTCCGCTTCAAGATCACAAAAGAGACTGACTCAGAGATCAGCGCTGAGGGCGTCAAAAAGGAGCCGCAACGTGACGAAAGGGGTTGCAGGGTGTATTTCGAGCGCAAGGGTCTTGCTGATCCGAAACAACCAGTCATTGTGCCACTCCCTGTCCCAGATGAGTGCCTCGGCAGCCAATGTCTCCTGCGGTTGAAGATTTCTGGCGGTCCTGTCAAGCCAGAGACACCGAATACAGTCCAGCAAATCATGTTCACGCAGATAGATGATCAGATTTCACTTGAAGGGGAACCGGTGGCTGCTCCATTTGCACAGTTACAGCGTATCCCGAGTGCGCCAAAATCAGGTGTCAATGGCGACGACAAGGCCCTGACTATCCTCTCAGGACCGTGGCAATGCAGTCTCTCTGATGACTATCCGCCGTATGAGAAGGGTAAGGACAAGATTGTCTTCACGCCGCACCTTAATGCGGAATCAACGTGCACGCTTGAGGTGTGCAGCGGGGCAGGGACTGCAAAGTAGCCGGTGGCATTGGAAAGTTCGTGATGGCCATCAATGACATGAGCATTTACTTGTTACTCCAGCACGCAAAAAGGAGATTGCAAGAAGACTTTTTGCCATTACCTGAAAAGTCACATGCGAACTGATGGCCACGAAGCGATAGCGAGGGAACTTTGCAATGACATCAAGTAGCCGCAACATATAAATATCCTCTTTCTCTTTATTTTCCGTGGACAAAAAGCTGGTGATTGAATGGGGTGTTCTCGCAGGAGGACTTATCCTTTGTGTTCTGCTAGGATTCATCCTGTCGGATGTGCTCACCGGTGCAGCAACAGCAGATATGCTCCCACCCATACCCAGCACGCCCGGTGCGCCACCTGCATCCTGCAGTGATGGTGTCCAGAATCAGGATGAGACAGATGTTGACTGTGGAGGTAGCTGTTCTGCGCAAGACAAGAAATGCGCTAAGGAGCAAGGATGTTCAGTCAATGGAGACTGCAGCAGCGATTATTGTTATATCCAATGGTGCCGGCCAAAGCCCACGCAGCTCATAACACCGCTGGTGGAAAAGCAGCCTGAGCTCGCGCCGGAGGAGCCGCCAGCTACAGTTATTCCCATCCCGTCTGTCCAGTCGCCGCCCCGCGTTGGCAAGACACTACGTATTTCAATCCAGCGCAGGGACGGGAAGTTCGTCTTTGTCCCTGATAAGTTGGATATCTTTACAGGTGACACACTTGTGTTCGTCAATGATGATACGGTGCAGCACAAGCCATTGCTTCTTGACCGGTCCATTGAAGGGGGTATGCTGGCACCCGGCCAATCATGGACAATCCCATTATCTTCATCCGGGACCTATGTGTTTCATGATGACCAGAATCCATCCACGATGGGTTTGTGGCAGGATTTCAAGACCACAGTGACTGTGAAAGACTGGGTAGGCGCTTGTGATGATCAGGTCAAGGACCTTGATGAGACAGACATTGACTGTGGCGGTAGTTGTCAACCATGCGCGCTCGAGAAAACGTGCGTGGTAGCAAAAGACTGTCAAAGCGGCTTGTGCAAGGGAACCATTTGCTCTGCTCCTCTGCCCGTGTCCTGTTTTGATGAGATTAAAAATCAGGATGAGACTGATGTTGATTGTGGCGGGTCCTGCCCGAAGAAATGCACTGATACAAAACGATGCCTATCTGCTGCAGATTGTTTGAGTGGGTTCTGCACCGAGAACCAGTTCTGCATTGCGCCCAGCTGCACGGATAATACGCAGAGCGGTGATGAGACTGATGTTGACTGCGGCGGGTCCTGCGTTACGTGCTTGCAGGGAAACAGATGCCTGCAAGACAGCGACTGCGTTACTGGGTTCTGCAGTGAGCAGAAATGTGACATTAAAACAGTCACTATCCAGATGGTTGCCAAACAATTCGAGTTTATCCCTGCCACAGTACGTGTCGAGAAAGGGAGCCGTGTACGCATCAATGTCACGAGCGTTGACGTGCCGCATGGATTTTCACTGCCTGATTACAACCAGCTCGCTGAATTGCAACCGCACGTGCCGCAACTGGTTGAATTCATTGCAGACAAAACCGGAACATTTGTGTTCTCATGTCATGTGTATTGCGGTTCTGGTCACGGAGCCATGCGCGGTGAACTTATTGTTGAAGAGAAAAAGGAGCCCATTGCTATGCCGACCCGTGAAGAGCCAGTGCGAGCCGCTGCAGTTGCGCAGCCAACCAAACGATCATACGCATGGCTGCTTGCCACACTTGTGCTTGTCGGTGGTGTGGTTGTGTATGTCTTGTTCAAAAGACCGCAGGCGCCACTATCTCCCCCTCCACGTGATTTTGTGCCTGAATATGTAGCATCCATGAAGAAGAAGGGGTACAGTAGCGAGCATATCTATCGCCAACTGCTTCACCATGGCTATGCCGCAGAGCAACTCAATAACTATATCCCATTACCCAAGGAAAGGTTGGACCAGTCCGTCCGACGCATGCGGCGCATGGGGTATACAAAGCAGCGCATCATGAAAGAGCTGGTCGCACAGGGACATACTTCTCTTGAGATACACGATGCCTTGGAGCGTGCAAAATGGTCGTAGAGCGGCTGTTCAAGGAACAGATGCTGAAAAAGCAGCCAGCTTTTGCACTGGGCGCCGGTGTCTTCTTCACCGTTGTCGGTTTCATCACGTCCTATCTTTTGTTCAAGCCATTTGTCGGACTGGCGACCATTCTCTTTACAGTCATTCTCGCATTGCCTTCATTGATGCGTTTATTTGAACTGGAGGAGGAGGAGCAGAAGGAAGGCGTATCCTTCCTCACGAAAAATGAGACACTGATAGACTTTTACCTTTATTTCTTCATTGGCTCGTTCATGGTCTTCTTCCTGATAGCGATCTACAACACCAGCCTTGTCTTTTCACTGGATGATTTGAGCAGGATGGATGTGCCCCGCGGCTATGCAACTGAAGGGTTTGAATTGCCGCCGCCCCCCTCCTATCGTCCAACTGGCGAAATCACAAAGATTTTCATGAATAATTTCTATGTCATGCTTATTTCGTTCGTGCTGTCGCTTTTCTACGGCGCGGGGAGTTTGTTTCTTATTACTTTCAATGGTTCCATTTTTGCATCCACGTTGGCCAAGGTCATCAAACTGAAAATACCAAAAGACCCTTCATGGTATACTTATACATTTAGTCTGTTCGGGAATGTCCTGCATTTCAGCCCGGAAGGATTCTGGTTCACCTATACCTTTATGGCCTGTAATGTCGGTATCATGTTTTTTCACGGCATTCCGGAAGTGCTCGCTTATTTCTTCGCAGCTATCGCCGGGGGTGTTTTATCCGAAGGGTTCGTGCGCGAGAAATTCCTGTCCAAGGGATTCTTTAAGATCATAAAAAATGCGGTCTGGTTACTCATTCTGGCGATTGTTGTACTGTATGTTGCGGCCATCATTGAGATTGATGTCTCCAAGATGCTCTTCACCAAGGATGTCTGTGTCAAAAACAGATGGTTTGTCAATTCGATCTTGCTGACTCTCATCGGTGGAATCATCGCGTTTGAGACTGCGCGGAAGTATCTCTGGAAAAAGCCAGCTGTGGCAGCTCCCGTGAAAACCATCGTCACCGAGAGCAAACAGCTCACTGAATACATTGCAAAGAACCTTGCGAAAGGATTCAATGAAAGTGCCATCCGCAAGCGGATGAAGGAGCTCGGGTATAGTGATGAAATAGTGAACTTCCACTTTGAGCGGGCGAAGTGGATGAAATGACCGTCGAAAGCCTTAAATATCTGCTTGCCCTCGGTTAGGACATGAAAAAAGGTGTGGTGTTCCTTGTCTTTTTGCTGGCATTGCCACTTGTTTTTGCACAGCCAAGTGTCATTATCTCATCACCGCAGGACGGTCAGACGGTGGCGCCCGGCAATATTCCGGTTTCATTTTCTGTGACTGGTTATGAAACATATCCCTCTCCCCTTCATCTCCATTTCACGCTCGATACAGAAGCGCCGCGCATGTATTTCTCTTTTGATCCGTATGTATTATCGAATGTTGGGGCAGGCACCCATACGCTCCTTGTCGAATTAGTGGACGCTACTCATAAGCCCTTGCCGAATCCGCAAGCGCATGCGTTTGTTTCTTTCACTGCAGGGGAGCAGGCAGCTCAAGTGACGCCTGAACAGCCGACGACTGGTGCGCCATCATCACTCCCTGTTGGTCAGGTCTATGAAGCATTTGGCAATCCCTGCGCAAACGGTATGCAGGATGCTGGTGAGGAAGGTATTGATTGCGGATTCTCTGCATGTGGTGTTCCTTGTTATCAGGCAGCACAACCGGTAGCACAGGAAGTCCCTGTCGGGAAGGCTGGGGGCTACATGGAGACTATCGTCACATTTGCAAAAGGAAGTGCCATCTATCTGCTCATCTTCCTGCTCGCGGCAGGTGCAATGGTGGGTGGCTACTTTGGGTATTCAAAACTCGTGCAGGGGCATTATGCAGAAGTGCCTCCGGAAGTAACATATAATTCACAACTCGCTAATTATATCCAGCAGTGCACTGCGCAGGGATTTCCGCGTAAGGCAATCTATGACAAGTTGAAGGGCTTGGGCTTCAGTGAGAAGGATCTGGACTATCATTTTTCACAGTTGTCAAAAGCGAAATAGGCAACTATATATAGAACAAGAAACTCAAAAAATGGTGGTGAGCATATGAAGAAATTGCTGCTGTTGTTTTCCGTCATGTTTATTGCATTGGGTTGCCAACCGGATGGATTGCCGCCCGGTCCGGGAGATATTGCCAAGGAAGGAAGTATCCCGGTTGGACAAGTGTATTCTGCACAAACTGATGTTCCTGATTGTTATGGTGGACCGAACGCAGTGGCAGCAAAACCCGAAGACTTTGCTGTAAGTCCAAGTGTTGTGAGTTTGGATAGGGATGGCAAAGCAACAGTCTCGTTAACGATTGCAGGCACCCATGTCTGGCAAAAGCTGGAACAACATCTCGTTGATGAAAAAGGTGCCTTAGGATGGTTCGATACCGACTGGTATGAAGAAGAGAAAGGTGCTAGTGGAGCAAAGACGGGCAGAAAGAAGAAAATGGATCGGCACCCAGCAAACACCAAACAAGAAGACTGCGATAAGCCGAAAAAGCAGCGGTCACGGGATTCAAAATGCTGGCTGAATCTGAAGAAAGTCGATGAGTTTGAGCTGATTATTAATGCGAATGATTTCCTTCCAGTGCAAGTGGATTCACAGCAACTGAAAGCAAGCAATGTCATCAAATGCAAGAATCCGGCAAATGGCCAAGTCATTAAAGCAGCTGTCTTTGGTGCATATACCCCGAAAGGTAATCAGAAATGGCTTGTGCAACTGGTTGAAGTGAAGGAATGCACAGCAGGCCAGACAAAATGTGATGGCACTGGTGCAATGAAGACGTGCGGTACAGATGGTAGCTGGCCTGCAACGGCAACACCTTGTACTGGTGGAACATGCGATGCAACACAACAGAAATGTGTCGTTGCAGCGCCTCCAGAATGCACTGCCGGAGAGAAAAAGTGTGAAGGCACTGGCTTGAAGACCTGTGGTGCAGACAACAAGTGGCCAGCAACAGCAACACCATGCCCGTCCGGTGCGTGTAATGCGGTAACAAAGCAATGCGTACCCGTACAGGCAGCAGAATGCACAGCGGGCCAGACAAAATGTGAGGGGACTACTAGCATGAAAACCTGCGGAGCTGATAGCAAGTGGCCAGCAACAGCAACACCGTGCCTGACTGGTCAGGCGTGTGATGCAACACAGCAGAAATGTGTTGCAGAGCAATTGCCTGAAGGACCGGGTGAAATTGGTGCGGCTGCTGCAGAGTCATGTACAACTGCGAATGCAAAGCGTTGTGCACTGGACGCACAAGGCAATGCCGTCGTGCAACAGTGTAAAGCAGGCACGAGCGGTGCGTTGACCTTCCAGCAAGTGACATTATGTGGTGCAGGAAAAGGGTGCATTAATGTTTTCGGTCCAGAATGTGTCGCTGTGGGGACGACTGTATGCACTGCCGATGTGTGTGAAGGTGACAACGTGCGTGCATGTGCATTGGTGAGACAGAACGACAAGAAGGCATCATCAGCCACATTATCGTGCCCGGTGATGTGTCAGAATGGCCAGTGCATCTAAGGGGGGATGAGCATGAAACACCTTATTTTTGTTCTCTTTTTGGTCGTTTTAGCCACAACCGTGTTTGGGGTTAGTACATCGCTTACCCTCGTTCCGAATCAATACAATCTTGTGCTTAATGCATTTCAGCAGGATGTGCCGCTTGAGGCTGTGCCCGGAACCACCAAGCGGGTTTTGGAATGGGTGCCATACAAGTTCCCGACCAAAGGTGGCTATGATAACGCTGTGGCCTTGGCACAAGGCAAAGGATATTTTGTTCAGACGGACGCGGCGTCCATGATGTTGGAGGGCACCTATCGAACAGAGATTTCAGTGGACGTACTAAATAATCAGCCTGCATATTTTGTGATCGGTACCTTGCAAAGTACAGCAACACCCCTGAGTGATTTCGTCATTGTCGACGGTACAACCCAGAAGTCTTTTCTTGACGGAAGCGGGGTCTATTATGAACGGTTGTTGCAGTATAATCCCGGTGGGACTCCCCGATGGATGAATCTTGCTCTGGAATCTGGAACAATGCTTGCACCCGGTGTGGGTTACTTCTTACGGGCGCTGAAGCCGTTCCGCTTGAAGCTGAAAGGGGCCGCACCGACTACCGGATTCTGTGCCTCTGACGCAGACGTCGGCAAGATTGCATCATGTGCAGTGACCGAAGAACAATATCTCAAACCGTTTGATTCTGGCTACCAATACATTAATCAGGAACGCGATATGCAGAAATGCCAGAAAGTGGGGACAGAATTTAAGCTGATTGCGGACAAATGCCCTGTTGGCACAGCATGCAGAACTGATGTATCAGGCAGCAGCTGCAAACCGTCCACACCGCCACCGTTCAAGGACCCGGTGACTGGGGCTATTATCGGGCCGCGGCAGTGATGCGTATGCGGACTGTTCTTTTTTTTCTTGCTTTGCTTGTCTTTATTTTTCCTGTTCATGCACAGACGTGTTCCAATGGCGTGCAGGATGCAGGAGAAGATGGTGTTGACTGTGGCTTTGCTGCGTGTGGCATTCCGTGTTTTCAATATGCGGGCAAGGAACTGACTGCGCCCAGCAATGTTGAATTGCCACCAGTGCCCTCTGAGCCATCAGTGCCGTCTCAAGTACCTGTGGAATCAGTGGCACCTGTCGAAACTCAGCCAGCGATACCTGTCCCGCTAGAATCTACTCTAGTACCTGAACCATCCGCACCTACCATCCCTGAGACCGTGCAGCAGGAGATACAGTCAACGCCTGCAATAGAAGAACCCGGTGCAACACCTATTGGCAAAGCAGCAGAGTATGCAACACCCATCACAACAGTGTTCAAGTATGGTTTGTACTTTATCCTGCTGCTCGGCATTATCGGCGGCGGTTATTACGGCTACCGGTATGCCGGTGCAAAACAGAAAACACAAGACGTAAATCAGGAACTGCTGGACTACATCCGGTTGTGCCAAGCCAAATTAGTGCCAAGGGAACAGATTGTCATCAAGCTTGAACAAGCTGGTTATGATAAGGCAACGATTGAGCAGCATTTCGAGAAATTGCGCTGATTCCAAATGTTTATATAGTTACAGACCAGTAAATGATGCACGGTGAATCCAGTGAAAAAAAGCGGTTTGTTATTTCTTCTCTTCATGCTTGGGTGTACGCTCCCGCAAGGGAAAGTCACTGATTTCACCGGCGCTGTTGTGCAGCAGCAATTTCCTCTGGCTGTGAGTGATGGCTGGAACTTTATTGGACTGCCTGCTACCTACACAGGTGTTGACGGCAATGTCCTCTTGTTTGTGTACAATCCATCGACCAATCAATGGATTCGGACGAGCGCACCATTTACTGGTGGAAAAGGCTATATGGCCTATGCAGAGAAGGGACAAACACTGACGTTCACAGGTGGACAAGTGGCGAGTTACTCTCTTACTGATGGTATTAATGTCATAAGTGTGGATACAGCAATGAGTGTTGCTGATTTGGCAAAAAAAGAAGGTGCTACCATACGTGTCTTTGTGTGGGAGAACACATGGCGCGAGGAAAAAAATGCTCTTAAGTCCGGTGTCGGGTATTTTGTCATTACGAAGAAAGTTGCAGACATAGACAAAGATGGCATCGATGATAGCTCGGATAAATGTGCTGATACGCCTTCTGCCGAACCTGTCGGACCAGAAGGATGCCCCCAAGGGCTTCCAGCCGATGACGCAGCAAAGGCACACCAAAAAGTGCTGGAACTCTTTGCAGCGCTTGGTTTGCCTGCGCCCGTTATTAGTCTGTCTGCAACGAAAGTGACCATAACCCGTGATGAGAGTGTCAAGGCCGTCGATATCGGGATGTCACAAGACGAGCTCATGGACGAGATTGCAGACATCTTTGCCCGGCTTGCCAATGATTTCGGCTTTGTGGACACAATGGAATTCGTGCATAAGGAACTGGGCACGCCGATATTGCAAGGGTCTGTGAGTGTTGATGATGCGCAGGCGTACAGTGCAGATGAGATCACACGTGATGTCTACAAGACGAAAGTATCATGGACAAAGCCTATCGTCATCCAGCCGGTACGTTGCACCACTGGTGATAAAAAATGTGATGACACTGATGCGACACATAAACGTCTGCTCATTTGTAATAGTGCTGGCAGTTATGATGTTGAGCAATGCGCTGAGCGATGTGAGAATGGGGCTTGTGTGGTTACGGCTGAATGTACTGCTGGTCAGACCCGATGTGTGGGTACGACTGGTCTGAAAACCTGTGGTGCAGATAATAAATGGCCACTGGCACCATGTCCACCTTGTCCTTCTGGTGCTCTTTGCAAACCCTGTTTCCAATTCCCCGTCGTCACGCAATGCCCAACAGGCCAAAGCTGCGATGCAGCCCTGCAGAAATGTGTGGAATGCACCACTGGTGAGACGCAATGTGTCGGGACGACTGGCGTGAAGACGTGTGGAACTGATAATCGGTGGATACGCATGACATGTCCTCCATGCCCACGTGGTGTTCCATGCAAGTCGTGTCCTAATCTGCCAGCAGTTACTTCCTGTATTGCTCCTGAGGTATGTGATGCAGCACAGAAAAAGTGCTTGGTTCCCCCCCCAAGTATTTCGATCACGTCACCTGCACAAGATGCAACTGTAATAACGCCAAAAGTGCAGATTCAGTTCAAAGCAGAAAATGCTGCTGGGAAGAGTGTGCGGGTGCTTGTGGACAAGACGGCTTTGGCTACCTATCCGGTGACTACCTCGAGTTATACCTTGAGTTATTCGACTTCTGCATTGCCAAACGGGCTGCATGAGGCGACCATTGAAGTGTTTGCGGTTGGTAGGAATAGACGGCCAATGCCACCAGTGGCATCAGCAAGCCGGAAATTCACGGTCAATGCTGCAGAATGCACAGCGGGTCAGACAAAATGTGCTGGTCCCAATTCTGTGCAGGTCTGCGGTACTGATGGTAAATGGCCCACTATCAAAGGGAACCTAGCAGCAACGCTTTGCCCAACAGATAAACCTGTTTGTAACCAGATACTGCAAAGATGCGCGGCTCTGGCATGCACAAGCGACGCTCAGTGTGGGCTAGGGAATATCTGCGTTACAGGACAAACTGGCGTCAGAACCTGTGTCAATAATCCATGCTACCAGAAGAGTGATGGGACTGTCTGCCGGTTGACTGGTAAATGCCGTTCTGGACTATGTGTGGGTGGTCTGGTTGCGTAAGCGTCGGGACTGGTCATTTGTCGTGCCCCTCCTCTCTCTTGTATGTGTCTTTTGTAGGTATTTAGTCCCCGTCGAGGCGAATAGCACACGTAAGGCGAAGCGTTATTACTTTACCAATATAAGCGACAAAGGGGTTGGTCCCGTCGGGAAATGCAAAGAAGGACTTAGCCCTTCTTACACAAGGAGAACGCCTTCTCCTTTGTGTCGCTTCTCTATAATGTATGTACACGCTGAGAGTGTGCTATTTGCCTGTGGTTTGACTAAATACCTACTGTCTTTTTGTTCCTTCTTCTTTTCCCGGCGTGTGAAGGATCGACGGGACGGGTGGCCTATAAGGCGATACGCTTGATAAGGTATTCGTCCTCTATCGCTTTCTTTCTCGCTATGCTCATTTTCGTATTCTGGCCGCAGCTTACCGGTTTCGTGGTCCTTGAACAGGGTGACCTTCCCAGTGATCTGCCGGATATTTTGAAGAAAATTGGCACAGGTGACAGCGGAACAGACACCGATACTGTGCAGGGAGATGTGCTGCTACCTGAAGATTTCGGGAAAATAAGCGAACGCATGAAGGAAATGGCAAAGGAAGCTGAGGAGGCTAAGAAACAGCTTGAGCTTGCAGCGCAGAAGGCAAAGCAGGTTCTGGAGAAGGCAGCAGAAACATCTGCAACAGCAGCTACATTGGAGGATGTGAAACAACAGTTGGCAACATTTCGGACTGAGCTCGGCAAAGCGATGGATGCTACATCCGGGGACATATCCACCATTGTCCAGCAGGCACAGGCAGAGGCAGGAAAAGCTGTTACCCTTACGGATGCGAAAACCGCCATTGATGGCCATGCATTGGATGCCAGACAACAACTGGACGATGCACTGGCGCAGGGAAGGAACGCAGTGTACAGCGCACGGAATGGCCACAAAAGCTCCATTGATTCCCTTGTCAATGGTATAATGGTTGGTTTGGCGACTGCAGCGCAGAAGGCAAAGACCGGCGCTTCATCAGATGTGCAGAAGGCAGTGGACGATATTGTTGCCCAGACAAAGGTTGCGCTTGATTTTTCTGCTCAGGGTGCCAAGACCTCGCTTGACACAGGAGCTGCACAGGCAGACAAAAGCCTTACTGCAATGTCAACTGGGATGGCAGCGTCGCTTGATACGATTGCAAAAGATATCAAGAAGTCCCTTGGCGATTCAGCTCAGGATATCGTGTCTCAGCTTGATGCTGCAGGTAATAATGCAAAGAAAGAGCTGCTCGCTGCGACAGATGATGCGAAAAAGCAGATGCAGTCTTCTCTCGAGGACGTGGTGGCCATGTTTGAAGAGGCGCAGGCGCAGATAGCTCCTCAGCTTGCGCAGGATACGAACAGTTTCCTTTCTCAGGTACGTGCTGTGGTCGTATCTGGAAAAAGTCAAGTCGCTGGTGATGAAAAGGCAAAGGCCTTCCTTGACAAGCTCCAGACAGCCACAGACCAGGCGCAACAAAAGATTGATGCTGCAAAAACTGAAGGTGCTGTTGTCTTTGTGCGGCGCACGCAGGATGCTTTGGCTCAGTTTATTGCTACCATTGATGCAGCAAAAAAAGATACTGATTTGACTGGTTTTGCAGAGAATGTCAAAGCTGCTGTTCAGCAACTGAGCAATTCTCTTGATGATGCGCGCAGGCAGCTCGAGGAACAGCAGGCAAAGCAGGCTGCACAGGTTACTGGGCAAGTGCGCAAATCATTGCTCTCATCGGCAGAGAATCTCATCACGCAGTTGCTTGCTGCTGCAGCGAAAGTGAAGATATCATTGGTAAGCTCCGGTGAGCAGGTGAAACGATCATTGACATATGCTGCTACCCAAGCTACAGAATCCATTGACAGCTTTAGCGCAACAGCGCGCGGTTCATCAGTAACGTTCGCATATAAGTCACGTGAGCAGCTTGAAGCGCAAGGCGTTGCTGCCAAAAAACAGCTTGAGATCATTGGCGGCAATGCAAAGAGCGCATTGCAGGCATATATTGACCAAGCGAAAAAGAGTCAGCCGTTGCCGGATTCATTCGGTCAGGATGCTGGGAAAGAGATAGATACGGTGCTGGAGAAAGTGTCTGGTGAGACCCCTTTACTTCAGGAACCTTCCTGCAAGGAGGGAGAGGTAAGCTGTCTTGATGAAAACACCATGATTGCATGCCATGGCGGTCTCCAGAAATTCCCTTGTCCCAAGAATATGAAGTGCGTCTCTGACAAAGAGGATACTTCGTGCCGTAGCGGAGAGCTGTGTACAAAACCCAAGTGCGAAGGCAACACCCCATTCCTCTGCAAAGATGGGTCCTATGTGCCGCAACCAGCATGTAAAGATTCGGAGCTATGCAATTCAGGTGTCTGTGAATGCAAAGTCGGTGAACGCTATTGTAGTGACAATGTACTGGTCACCTGTGAACCCTCGCTGAGAAAAATAGTCCTAACTGGTCTGCCAAAACCAGGGGTGCTACCGGGAGACAAAAAATCTCTCTTCTGTTCTCATGGTTGTTATGGCGCAGCTCCGAAAAGTTCCTGCCGCCAGTGCGAGGACGGCAAGGGCAAATGTGAACAGAACAAGCTCTATAAATGTGTGAATGGGCGCTATGAACTTGCTGATACCTGTAATCATGAGAAATTGTGTGATGCTGAGAATGTGGTATGCAAGCAAGGGGACTGCATTGCTGGTATGAAGAAATGTGATGGCCGGAAGCTGGTGACGTGTGTCTTGGGTGGTGTCTGGAATGAAGGTGTGGAGTGCGACCATGGGTGTTACACTCATCTTGGAAAACAGGATTCTGTCGGTTGTGGTGAGTGCAGTCCCGGAGCTTGTAGCAAGGGGAATGCTCGATGTGTCAATGGTCAATGGGAGGAGATTTATTGCCCAGCAGTGTGGGCCTATGGACATCCTCGTTTTTATCTTGATAACTGTGTTTGTAAGGAGTTTCCTATCGGCCCTGGGTGTTATAAGCTGATGGGTGGGATGGTCTATTCAGGTGCCCTCGTGCAAGAAAAGGAATATCGTCGCTTTCCATGCGGTGGTCTTACCTGCCAAGAGTGGACTGGGAAATATTACTACTTCTGGGGAGGTATCAGTTCATGTCCGGGTTGCAGTGTGACCTTTGGGCCGTATGGAGCTAGTCCTAACTGCAAAACATGTGACTATTCTTCCCCTTACTCGAGAAGTGGGTGCATGGGGAAGGCACTGGCATCCTGTAGTTCCATTACTGGTGAATGGGAGTCTGTGCCATGTCCCGGAAATAGGGTATGTGATAAAGGAAATTGCGTTTGTCCGGAAGGCACAGAGTATCCCCCGGGCATCCGGTCAGAGCGGTGCGTGAAATGGATGACGTGTCCTGCCCCTTTTTCTGGGGAGACCTGGGAAGGGGGTCCTCCATGCGAATGCGAAGCAGGGTCAGAGTCCACATATGGTGTCCCAGGTGTCAAATTCAATCCAGCATGCCTCTGCACAAAGCCGGGTTTTCTTGACCGTGATGGCAGTGGCTGCAGTTGCCTTGGGGATGAGACTGTTGTTAACCGGAAACCTGCATGCATCTGCCGCGAATATGATGACCTTGGCACTTGCGCCTGTCCGGAAGGCGCACAGGAGGTTGACGGTCAATGCATCTGTCCCACGGGCCATGTCCTGCGTCTGGTCGAGCAGAAGATGCCGGACGGTTCCACAAGAACAGACGTTCAATGCCAATGCACAGTGCCGGGAAAATGCAAGGATGAAAAGCGGTATAAATGTGCCGGGGACTGGGACTTTGACGGCTACGCCACAAAGGAGTGCCATCAGAATCCAAACTGCATTGATAAATGTCCTGATTCAGTAAAGGCGAAAGAATATGATTGCAATGACAAGGATGCGACAGTCAATCCGGGAGAAGATGATATTTGTGGCAACAAAATTGATGATAACTGTGACGGATTTATTGATGACGAATCAAAGGGGACCATTGAGATTGGGGGGAAAAGTCAGGACTTCAAAGGCACGTGCGCCCAGCCTGTATGTCTCGCAGATATGGACAATGATGGGTACCTGACAGGAGCCTGCCTGAAATCAGAGCAATGTGTGAAGGAATGTGCACGTCAGGCACGTTCAAAGCAGGCAGATTGTGCCGATGATCCGAAGAACCCCAATGCTGCCCGGATACACCCGGGTGCAGATGAGTTGTGTGACAACAATATAGATGATGACTGTGATGGGAAGATAGATAAGGATGATGACTGTGTTCTGGGCTGTAAGTGGGATTGGGATGGTGACGGCTATCCGTCCAGCTTCTGTTCTGATCTCAGAACCTGCCAGACAGAATGTCCTAAAATGAAGTATGTCCTCACTGACTGCGTTGATGACCCTGCAGTCAAAGACGCTGCAGCTATCAATCCCGGTGCACGTGAGAAATGTGAGAATAATCTTGATGACAATTGTGATGGCAGAGTCGATGAGAAAGAGTGTGACGCGAGTGCGGAACAACTCATGCGTGAGTTTGAAGCCCTGCTTTCAGCATATGCAGCCAAATGCAGCGACATTCTTCCTTTGAAAGCAGCTCTTAAGAAAGCAGATGAGGCAATGACCGGAGATACTCGCACCCGTATTGATTATATGTATGCGTCTGCCAAGTATAATGATGCCGTTTTCGGGTTAAAGCAGATGAAGAGCAAGATGGATGGCATTTTTGCACGCCTGCCATCATCTGTAAAAGGGGAAGCTCTTGCAAAAATGAAGACTGCTGACTTTTCTGCGTGCTCACCAGCGCAGCAGGTTAATCCTGTGGATTATTACAACGAAAAGAAAAAGGACGATGATGTACAGGATATCATCAAAAAAAGTTTTGATGAGAAAAAACCGGAAATTGTCACAGAAGAGCTGGAGAAACAGAAAAAACAGCTTACTGCCTATGAGGAATTCTTGCGGGCTCGCCGGGAGCAATTGAAACTACGTGGGGAATATCTGGGCGCTGATGAAGTGCAACGGCTGGAGCTTATCAAGAATCGCGTGGCTGAATTGAAAAAAGCAGAATTGGCGTCACTTCCGCCAGAGGTCGTAGCGAAGCAACTGAAGGATCTCGATGGAAGACGAGAGAAACTGAACGATGCACTGGTTCTTGGCAAGAAAAGTGGTTTTGATGTTGAGTCCCTGACCAACGAGCTTGATATTCTGAGAAAAGTGAAGACGACATATGACCTGAAACGTGAGAAATCTGCGCTTTGCAAAGGGATCCATTGCAATGAGGTTGCAGAATCCATTATCAACAAAAAAAATGAGCTGGCCGAGACAGATGCTATTCTTGAGATGGTCCGCCAACAGCGTCAAGGGCTGATTTCACCTGAAGAAGCAGAAGCATTGGGTAAAGTAGAACAGGACCTGCATGCAAAAAGAAAGAGTCTGGTAGACGATTTATATAAAGAGAATATGCGCAGCAAATCCGCACAAGTGACTGGAGATGCAGCAGCCGACAGCGAGCTGAAGGACCTTTTGGTGGAAGAAGGGCTCCGTGCGAGAAAGCTGGAACGTGAACAGAAGAGGAATTACTTGCATGATTTCTTTGCTGATGAAGAGTCGAGGAAAAGCATTGGGGATTACGTCACCAAAGGCGATTTTTTCACCAAAGGTGCTGAGCTCTTTGGTCATTTTACTTATCGTGCAGAATACGCAGAAGACACATTGGGGCAGGCTATACAGGATGAGAATCTTTACTATGGGGCAAAGAAAATAGCACAAACATTGGGCTTCACCAGCGATGATATCCGCCGTGGTGTCACCAGAGAGGAGGTCATGAACAAATGCAGGGATCGTCCTGAGCAATGCGGTCAGATGGCTGTCATCCTCGCAAAGGTGAAATCTGTCTTCGATCCGGCCCAGCTACCATATTCCGATAATTACTATGAGCAGGAGACATTAGAAAAAACGGTGGCCCATAGTCTGGCCAATCCAGCGAATATCGGTGCTGTTCTTCTGGGTGGCGCTGTCGCTCATGGGGTGAAAGAGCTGGGTGTTGCTGCCGTGGGGAGATTGACTGGTGGCCTGCTGGAATTCGCTGCAGAACAACAGGGTATAAGGCTCATTGCACAGTATGCCAGCAACCCCGGAGTCCAAAGCGCGGTCATGACAACAGTCAAGGGCGTCAGCGGCGTGATCATTGAAGGTGCGACATTTGACGTTGCAATGGCTGCCATGGAAAGCAGGAAACCCACTCTTGAAAGTATTGAGCACAGCATCCTCTTCATGGGGGGTGCCAAGGCGGCTGGCGGTATCAATCCATTTTTCAAGAACCCCGGACCGCAGAGCAAAGACTGGGTCATGGAGATAGGAGTTTCAGCAAAGAGCCTCATCGCTGGCGGACTGGCAGCAGATACATTAACACAGGCACCAAGTGTCGTGATAGCGATGCTGCAGCAATATGCCGTGACTGGAGAGGTGAAGGTCCCTTCAGGAATGACTGTCGAAAGTATCGCTAATAATCTTATGCAACGCATCGGTGAAGGCCTTCTCACTGCTGGAGTCTACCATTATGCAGGTCAGATACCCAATCCCCTGACGAAATTTATTGCGGAACGCTCAGCAGAATTGGGTGACAAGCTGGACTATCCAGATTTAGTGAACTGGCAGAAAAGAAGAAGTAGGCTGCTCTCGGAAAAAGACCTCAAAGCCGATGATATACGTTTGTTGGAGCTCGATAGGGAGCTGCCTGAGATTATGCGTAAGCGTGCAGACCAATCCGCAAAAGCAAGCATCATTGACGAGCAGGCATTCAGGGACATAGATGTCCATCTGAAGATGGTGGAGTCCTCTCTGAAAGTGGAGTCGCTCAAAAGGGAGTTGGCTGAGAAACAGGAAGCACTGAAAAAAGCAACCACTCCTGGGGAAAAGGAGAGTGCGCAAAAATCCATGGTGGACAAGCTCAAAGAACTGAACAGCGGCCTGCAGGAATTAACTCTGCGGATGGGTGAGAATAATAAGGCAGGGTTGGATGCCGCCAAGCGTGCTAATCCGGACGTACTGGATTATAAGGATATCATTGACCAGCAGACAAAATTGCAGCAGACTGGCTTCCGTGACATTGCACTGGACTTGTCGCTTCTGGAGAAACCAGTGAAACCTATTGATGTCATCCGGACAGAAAGGCAGCGGCTTCTGAACAATATGGATCAGATTGACGCAACCCGTCGCTTGGCCGAGAGAACAAAACAACTTGAGCTGGACCGAATTATAGATCAACAAAAGATGCTGCAGGCTTTCCTTGATGCTCAGGTCTATACAAAGTCGGAAGAAGTGGCAGGTATCCAACAGGAATTGAACCTACTGAAGAAGAAAACTGTAGAGATCGAGGTAAAATACGCTCCGAACAAAGAACATCTGGACAAGCAGCAGAAAGTCAATGAGCTTGAAGTCTCTGCTACCAGCATCCGTGAACGCATCGCCTCTGGCGAGACCGCAAAAGCAGGAGAAAAACCATTGGACGAACAGTTGCGTGACGTTGATAGAGAAGTCAACGCACGGAAATCAGACCTGCTGGACTTTGAGTTCGAGAGGGGGTTCATTAGTGAGGCGCAGTACAAGGAAGCAAATGCTAAGCTGGGGAAAGAAACCAAGATTGATGTTTCAGCTGAAATGAAGGCAAAAGTCAGTGATGCTGTCAGGCAGGCAGCAGCTGCCCCAGCACTCAGCCGGCTTGCAGCAGGTAAGAATCTCGAGGCCGTTGTTGAGTCTCTGCTGCCGAAGCTCCAGAATAGCCCAGACGTACTTAAGGACCCTGCTGCTCACAAGTCACTGTTTGATATGGAAATCCGAAATGAGCTGGCATCAAACGAGTTGAAGGATGGGCTTGCTGCCATGGCTGGACTCGATGCCATCGCAATGGTCATCGGAAGTGGGGCAAAGCCAAAAGAGTATCGCTTCGGAAAAAGTGACCGTGACACAAATATATTCATTGACAAGACCACGTTCACGCCGGAACGCAAAAGGGCGTTAAGAGATTTGCTGGAACATGTAAAGAAGTATAACTCTAATGTCGATGTCATTGTCTTGTCGCATGAAGTTCTCAAACGCCCGCGATTTGAAGTGAAGATGGAAGATATCATTGCCGGTGCTGGTTCTATTTATCCATTCGGCTCTGATATCTTATATCGTGACTTCATGAAAAATCACGTCCTGCTCTCTGGGCAGGAGCATATCGCCAAAGTGCTCAGGCCGGGTGAAAAATCGCTGGAAGACAAGATACGGACTATTGGGGTTCCGAAGACAGAATCGTATGAGGCGGTTGTAATGCAGACAAAGACTGCCTTTGACAAATTCTCCCACAACGATGTGCAGGGCGGAGCGAAAGCGCTGCTACGTGCCGTGCTGGGCAGGCTTTCTGCAGAGTCGGGTTTCACTGAAGCATATGCGAAGATAGAAGCCGGTGTCCCCGATGCAGAGTCAATCCCACGGCTCGCGCGTGAGCTTGGTATTTTCACACCCGAAGAACTTGGGCTGATAGACAAGCTCGCACAATTACGCGCTGGGGAATCTGTTGAGTTCAACCCGCAAGAGACCGTGTCCTTTGCAGAGCGTTTGCAGCGTGATTTGAGGAAAGACTATTATGAATCGTATCTGCCCAAAACCGCAGATAAAGATGTGAGAGGAGAATCTGTCGGTATCTTGGAACATGAATTACGGAATGCTCTTGATGCACTTGGACAACAATGGTCTCCTGTCGATGAGAAGACATATGTGGACTATGCGTCCAAGAATATGAAGTATGCATTGCCTACAACTCCGCTAGATATGTTTTACCATACTATCGGCCTGCAGAAGGCAGGAAACAGCATTGATTTCTTCAAGAATATTATTTCAGAGAACAAAATCCTTGCCGGGAAAAAAGGGGTCGGTGTTGAATTCAGCCGTGGCGATATCCTTGAACGGACCCAAGGAGAAGGACGGATGGGGCCGTCTATTACGTTGGGATTCGGACCAGAGCTGTCTATGGGGTATGGTGGCCGTGCCCCCGATGTCATCAATGAACAAAAGATTGGCGAGGCATCACCCGGCAGAAACCAGTTCAATTACTTTGCAACGGGTTTGAATGATTTAGTCCTAAAGGACAAATTACGCACCGTCGTTGTTGATGACGTGAATGCCATTCCAGAACTCAGAAAAATTCTTGATGAAAATGGATTCAAGCACGTCTCTGTTGAGTTTGTGGATGATTATGGGCGAAGAATGATAGACCCAGCAATCGAACAGCATCATTTCAAGGCAGATGCTGGTCAAGTCATTCGTGACTTCAGAGGCAGTGCTGAGGATGTGTACAGGCTGTCACGTCTGCTTGCAGCATTGACCAACGAGGTGGTGACTGGTAAGCAACTGGAAGGAGCCGTGCTTGATACCATGTTTCGCAATGAAAAAGGCGAGTTTGTCCGTATCAGTGAGGTGCGGAAGCACCTTGATAGCTCTGATACCTTTGCATCGTTGCTTGTCGCCAAAGGCGTCGATGCCGCAGCGCTTGCGACCTTTGTGGAAAATGCAATCAATGCCCGGGGCGAAACGCAACAACGCATCGACCAGAGAATTGCTGATTCTGGCTTCACTGGCTTTGACTTTTCCCGGCAGATAGCAGAAGTGGCCGTTCCGAAATCATCAGTCGATGCTGTCCGCGTACTCTCCGAGGCGGCCGGGCGCTTGGACATAGCAGCTACAGGATGCGCTGCATGCCCCATCGCTGTCGTGCATGCCAAGGCTGCCAAGGCTGACATGGCCACTGCGCAGAAGGCACTTGAGCGTGGAGATAACGTCGCAGTGGTGCAAGCTCTTGAGAGTGCACAAGCAAAGCTGAAGGATGCCAAGGCTGCATGGGGTATGTTGTCAGACGCAGAGAAAGTACAGCAGCTCAACAAGAACCTGCACAGCGGGATTTCTTCGATGGAGCAGCAAACTGAGAAAGTGAAGGATTTCGTTGTCAAACAACTGTCTCCTGAAGCGTTGCTCCGTGCATCGCCAGAGGCACGGCTTGAGCAATGGGGAGATACTGGTGAGCTGGTTTTGCGGTATGCATCCGCTGAGAGAACCTGGAGTGATTCGGGGTTACAAGTAAGACCCCTTGATTCAGATAGAACCGTCGTCCGGGAGGGGGCTACGGTCACTGTCTACAAGCCCGGCGATACAGTCAAGCTGTCCCGCACCATCACTACGATAGATAAAGAGACAGCAAAGAGGATTATCGAGCGGGGCGAAGTGACCTCATTGGACTATCTTGCTTCCGGAGAGCTTGAGAAGTACCGGCAGCAACTCGTTGACAACTATAGGCCAGAGGGAGTTGGCAGGATTCTTACAGACACATGGGAGAGCGGATCGCCGGGATTACCGACGGCGTATTCTACTGTGTATCAACATCCGCATTCAAAGTCACTTACTGATCTGACTCTGGTGTATGAGCTTGAAATTCCAGTCGAGAAAATAGTGCGCGCACGGGGAGAGACTGAAGATGGTGCAGTGCTGCCCTCAAAGTTCAACGACTTGGCGAGAAAGGACATATTTGAATTTGGCTTTGTAGAACCAAGGGGTTACGAAACCGAGATAAGCTTCCTTGGATGGATACCAAAGGAGTACATTAAGGACATTAAAGTTCGACCATTGCAGGATGGGACGCCTGTGGATGTAGGCGCCACGTTCAGAACATCGGTTGAGACTGGTTCCCTAGTCCAGATTGTCGCTGCCGAGTTTAGAAGCATGTCCTCGAAAGATACTGCAAAGCTCACTGAGCTTGGACAGGCATATACAGAGAAAGCAACGGCGCTCAGGCAGCAGCTCACCGATACAAAGGACAATGTTGCAGCGGCAAAGGCTGTAAATGGATTAAATGGCCTGCGTGAAGGTCTTGTGAATAATCTACGTGGCAAGACGGTGGAACTTGAAGCCCGGCTGGTTCTGGAAAAAACATTGCGGCCCGGGGAAGAGATTATTGCCTCCAATGTCGAGCGCAAGCTCAAGCAAAAGAAAGCAGAGGGTGGACGGCTGCTGAAAGAGGAGGTTGACTTTGTGGTAGGCAGGAAAGAAGATAATAAGGTTGTTATCACCCGATTGGTGCAGGTGAAGGCAGAGCCAACCAAGCTGACAGAAAGTAAGAAGAATGCAGCAGAGCAGCTGCAGAATGCGAAAAAACTATTCGAAGAATTCATGAAACCCGGCAGGGAAGGCATACGGCAGATAGAATATGAGACCGAAGGGAAAAATTATGCATTTGAGCTTGCATCGGATATGACGCTGACTGCCCTCAGCAAACCCGGCGTTGAGATCTCTTTTGAGAAAATCTCCACAGACCTGAAGAACAAAGGAATTGAATATAGCGAAATTCCCGGAAGCCTTGGTGAACTGGATATGAAGGTGCGCGATGCAGTAAGACGATTTGACCCTGTAAACGTGGAAAGCATTGTCGAAAAGCCAGATTTCAAAAGTGCACAGGAAGAAGCGTTGAACAAACCGCTGGAGGAGGCAGTGTGCTAACAAGGCTCCTGTTGTTGTTGTTGTTGCTTGTTCCCTTTGTACAGGCAGCAACATGTCCCACACCTGATGTGATGAAGGTAACATTGCTCGAGCGTGGGTTGATTGATGCTGATACTGCACAAAGATGGCCCATTGAACGGTTGAAAGAACTCTGGAACTCGCGTGAGAACCAATTCATTGAACGGGAAAAAGCACGGCTTGAGCGTGTTGCAGAGCAGGAAGCAAGTGGTAACGCAGCACTGAAACAAGAACTGCTATCCGGCTTGTACCGGACGTCTGTGAAAGGGGTCACTGCCAAGCGTAATGCAGACGTGCTGGCTGGCGTAAAGACCATGACCTTGGCAGACCTGAAAAAAGGGTATCTTGCCAGCGGCTCATTTGGTGATGTCTATCGCACAAGAGTTGCAGGTCAGGATGTGGTCGTCAAGGTTGTTCGGCCCGATATGCCCTCTGAGTTGTATGCAATGCAGAAAGAAGCGTATATGAAACTAGAGGATTTCCTCCACTCTCCGGGCAATCTAGCCTATGCAAAGCACATTGCCCGTTACCGTGGTGAAACGACTGTCAGCGGAGTCAAAGTGGTGGTGTTTGATTATGCTGCCATGAAGCCGCTGACGAAAACTGATGTACCCCAAATGGCTGAAGCCATGGATTTTCTCCGGAAGGCGCATGCTCGTGGTATCATCCATGGTGATATCGCCAAGGACAATGTGCAGGTACGGCCTGATGGGGCTGTTGTCTTCATTGACTGGGGCGGACGTCGGGCCACAGCACAGGATGATTTGGACGCTTTCATGAGGTTGCGTAACCGGCTGCTCGGCAGGACGCCTGCACCATAACCACACCGTCGGCTACATCCAAAAATAGGTTGGCATCATTTTTGTGAGGCTCTAAAAAGGAGGGAAACAAAGCGGAAGGGGATAGCTGTTAGCGAGCGCAGCGAAGCTAACCACCGAAGATGCAGTCTGACTGTGCCTACGGGAGGG
>JACQSS010000045.1 GCA_016211195.1 Candidatus Woesearchaeota archaeon | reverse complement strand
TTATGGCATCTTTTTCATTGATCACCAAGGCACAACAAAAATTTCTGTTGCAGAAAAGACAGGAGCTGCCGTTATCGACGGATATGGAACGCTATTCTGGCTTGCGCCCGGGACAACAACCTATCATAGTGACACAGACTCCTATGAAATAGATACCACTCTTTACCATTATGAGTCTGGTCTTGTCCTCAAACCAATAGAAAAGAAAATACCTCCCATCACGGGGGCTGCGGTGACAACGCCCCATGTGAGATTCAGTCTGCAGAAAAAAGAGACTCCTGATAATGGTGTTGATGCCTCGTACAATGATGGGGTATGGACCTTAACGAGTGCTGGATCTTATGATGCCGAACTTATCGGGAAGGGTGTTATCCCTTACGCTGTACGGAACAGTGAACTCTCTGGCCACAGTTCCGTTGTCATTTTGCCAAAGAGTCGTGTCACGCAATCCTATCTTTTGAGTGACAAAACCCAAACCTATGCAGTAAGCGGGACCAAAATCTTTTTCCAGAATAGGGCTATCCAGGACACAGATGCGACGCCTGTCAAGGAACTGTCTCCTACCGCCCGTCGGTTGCTTGAGCAATAAGTTTATATAGCAACAAGCCCTTTTTTTCTGCATGAAAAGAGGACAGCTGACTCTGTTTTCTATCCTTGGTATTATGTTGCTCTTGTTTGTCGCGTTGTATTTCTTTGCATATGTGGTGCTCAAAGAGAAGCCAACAGAACAGGCACGAGAACAGCTTATTGAGACTGCTGCAGATCAGCCAATCAAGGCATTTGTGGACTCCTGCGTTGCGCAAACTGCACGAATGGCATTGTTTTTCTTTGGGTTTGTCGGTGGAGATGTAGAACCGCCCGCATATCCGACATTCTTTTCGTATGATACACGGTATAAAATCCCTTATCTCTATGAGCTTGACAAGGCGTTTTTCCTAACACCCGACTTCGTGCAGGGTACATTGGGCAGGTATGTGGAAAGCAAACTGCGGAAATGTCTCGGTGGATTCACACAGTTCGCTGGCGTGCAGATAAATGATAAGCAGCCCAAGGCAAAAGTGACGATGCTGGATACAGAAGTGGTCTTCGCAGTAACCTATCCCGTTACTGTCTTGCGTGAAGGGAAAAAGAGTCTTGTCGGGCCCGAATTCAGCACCCGTGTCCCGTCACGTCTTAAGGATATGGTCCGCATTACCAATGATATTGTCGCTCAGAAACAGGCTGACCCAACGCTCATCCATTGGGATTATTTGACTGAAGTGACTAACCATGATTACAATGCCACTGCTTATGCAGAGGTAGACCAAACTCTTATTTATCGGCTCATTGATACGAAATATGATCTGCTTGGAGAACCTTACATCTTCCAGTTTGCGGTGAAAGTGCAGTAAACTACCTGACCACATCAAGTCGCAGGGCTTTGACTATGCTTAACCAACAATCATCAAACGGAAAACGAAGATGTGCTAGTCTCATTGCACGTCATGTACGGCAGGTTTACAGCTGCCTGTCGCAGTTCCAGCATGGGAAAAGCGAGATTTCTACTTGCGTTCAAATCAGCATTGAGCCTGAATCCGCATTTGCAAACAAAGCTTGCTCCTTTCCGATGTCCAAGGGTGCCACATCGGGAACAGAGCTGGGAAGTATAATCTGGCTTAACCTTCCTGAACCGAATACCTTTTCTTTCAGCTTTGTATTGGATAAAGTTCTGAAGCTGATGGAAGCTCCAATTACTTATCCATCTGTTTATTCTTTTTCCCCTGTTGCATTTACGGATTCCTTTGAGGTTTTCCATCACAATCTCAGATGGCCGCTTCTCAATGATTCTCTTGCTGATGTTGTGATTAACCCAAACCATAAACCGTTTTTCTCTGCCAGAAACTTTTTTAAGAAGTCTCTTTGCAGATCTTGTGCCTTTGGCTTGGAGTTTATCACGCAGATATTGGAATCTCCTTTTGATAGATTTAACGTGCCCGCTTCGATAGAATGTTCCATCGGAGGTGACTGCCAGATTATTTATCCCGAGATCAATACCCAGCATCAGTTGCTTGTCCGGAGCATTGACGTTGACTTCTTTGCAAAAACAGAACAGAAAGAAGCAGCGACCTTTCCTGTCAATGGACAACAGGGATTTAGTCATGTTCCAGGTGAAATATTCCTGATAACAAGTAGGGACTTCAAATGGAATCCTGATTCTTCCCTTGACCGTGAGGATGTTCAAAAGAGTCCCCTTCAGGGTTGCGCTTCTTGGGAAATTGTATCGTATTGCAGTTCTTTTAACAATGGGTTTGCTTTTCGCTTTCTTCAGCATTCCGCAGGATTGCTTGATGCAAGAAACAGCCAATTGTGCAGGCAATCCAATGGAGCGGAGATGCTGATAAACGAAAGGGTGCAGCTTGATATTGTTATGAATATTTTTCTCCCAACCAAGATCAATGCAATGTTGCATTGCTTTTTGATAAATGGAGACCGTTTTGTACAGTTCAGTTCTAGCTTCAATCCTGATTTTGGCAGTTGCCCTTACAATCATAATGATCGGATGACAGAAAACAATTTATATAGCTCACGCGCATGTGTCTAGTGTCCAGTGGAGGTGAATGGGCAATCCACAGCTTGCTGATGGGGATTCCTTGCCTGAACGAATGAAATGGCTTGCTACAATTACTGTTTTCTGTCTTCTGACTAGTCTTGTGTGGGGTGCTGCAGCGGCAGCTGGCGGTACGCCCATTACGAATTCTGATCAGGCTATACAGCAGATCAAGGCCTCAAACACCATGCAAAACATAGACCCAGCTACGATGCAAAAGCCAGATGTATGGAATACGGCCAAAGCAGATCCCAAAGCCATGAACACACTTGATCAGGGGCAAATGAAGTCCATTGAAAAAAACCCAGAAAAAATGAAGGACGTTGCGAAGAATCTTCAGAAAGATAGTCTCTCTGCTAAAAATTACCCTGACACTCAAGAAGCAGCTGATGCCCTGAAAGAGAAACCTGACAAGGTAAATGAATTACCCAAAGACAAAGTAAATAAATTCGTGAAGGACGGGAAACTTGACCAAAAAGTCGTGGATAAACTTGATTTACAAAAAGGTCAGTGGAATCAGGAAGAGATTGGAGACTTGAAAAAAAATCTCGCTGCCAACAACGAGAAATACAAATTTACACGAAACTCTGAGTTTATCCAACAAAACAGGGATGTACTATTCAGTAACACTGCTACCAATAATCCCTCATCAACAGGCCCCACCACACCCACTGGCGGTGGTGGACCTCCCGGAGGAACGCAACCGCAAAGCACGGGCGGTGGTGCAGGCAGTGGTGACAGTGGTGGCCCGGCTGGTGGAGGAGAAGGCGGTGCCGGAGGCGGAGAAGGTGCGGGCTCTGGCGGCGCTGGTGGCGGTGAAGGTGGTGGCCAAGGTGGTGGCGGAGCCGGTGGTGGAGAGGGTGGTCAACAAGCGGGCGGTCAAGGCGGCGAAGGCGGTCAGCCTGGTGGCCAGGAAGGGAAAGGTGGTGACCCCAGCCAAATGTTAAGTGGGTTGGGAGGACTACTGCAAGGTGTTGCCGCACTGATGCAGGCCGGCAAGCAGGATCAAAAACAGGACCAACAAAAAGACGTCAACACTCCACCCGAGACAGGGAAGCAAATAGCCGCGTGCGCAATCAAATGCCCACGGAATGCGTGTGACCAACAAGTCGTCACCGCTGATACTGGTGTTGGCACTGTTTGCTGTGAAACCGCATGTAAACAGCTTACCGCAACAGCACAAGGACAGAATGCTCAACAAGATATTCAACAGGCAAAGGCCGCAGATGCGTCCCAACTTGCCTTCAAGCTGTCAGGAACACAAGGAGAGAAAATAACGTCCCTTGATGGCTCAACAAAACAGGATATGACATTGCTCAATCAAGCCGCAGATAAAGTAACTCCTACCGATGATAAAATCTTCGTGACTAACGGTAAAGCGACAAATTTGTACACATTAAAGAACACACAACGTGGTGTCGAAGACTTCTATGGCATCTTTATTCTTGATCGAACGGGGATACAGAAAATTTCTGTTGGAGAAGAAGATGGTGCGACCACTGCCGACCCGACAGGCATCTTCCTCTGGCAGCTGCCCGGCACAACAGTGTACAATGCTAATCGGGACGAGTACGAGACCGATAGTTATGTCTATGCTGCACAGTATGGTCTCTGGATAAAGGCAACGCAGCATCAAGGGGCCGGTACACCAACGGGGCAATTTGCCCATGAATTCTCCTTTCCCACTGCAGGTATGACATTTGGCCATGGGCGATTGTCCGACCTGCTTAGGAACGCCATCGATGCGTCACTTGCGGCACGCGGCGATGTAGACGTTATTATCCACGCAAAGGGGTTCCAGGATGTTGATTTACTGGGTAATATCGGTTTTTTCCCGTTGTTCATCCGTAACCTCGCCAAAGGGAGCACACGTATTATCTATGAGCGCAACGTTGCTGTGCAGAAGAAGTACCAGATCAAAGATAGGCAATACGAGTACAAAGTCCTTCGCGAGACGACAACGAAAGTAAAAGCCCAGAACGGGAAAATCATTGAAGACTCTGGATCAATCCCTTTGCACAAGGAAGCCCTCTCCTCCAAGCAAAAGAGGATTTTATATGAGGGTTAGTTTCTTTCTGATTTTCCTTTTGTTCGGTGCAATGCTCTCATGGGGAGACACTCCACAGGAAGGCGAAGACGCTGAGCTAGAGGACACACCCGAAGAAATCCAGCAGGACATCGCATCCTGCCCAGAAGGTGCATGCAGCGAGGGGAGCGATTGCGGCGCATGTGATAAATTGTCGCAGGAAAAGGAACTAAAAGATCCTGACGTGCGGGAAGCGCTGGCAGAAAAGAAAATGGATGTCCGTGGTCCCGGGACACAGGACCGGTTGGGTGATGTCGTCGAAGCAGATGGCCAGCCCGCGGAGCAAGTCGGTTCACCCGAAATGGCAATGCAACAAGGGGCTGATATCAGGTCACCACCACAAGAACAGCTGGGTGGTGGCCGGCAGCGACCACAACAGGACATGTCTCAGTCATTAGCTAGTCTTGGTGGACTCCTACAAGGCGTTGCCGCGCTTATGGGTGCATTAAAACCTGTTCCGGAAACGCCAAGCACCCCCCAAGCTGCTCCGCCTCCCCCGGAACGTGAGAAAGCTGTTCTATGCAGCGCCATTGGCGGGACAAAATGCAGTCTGCTGAAGAATTCATGTGCAGAGCAAATAGTCACTGCAGATAGTTCGCAAAACAGCATGTGCTGCCTGGGGCCATGTCTCCCATTAACGCAAAGCGCAGCGGGACGAGAAGCTGCAAAAAACGTCGCAGATGCAAAGGCCACTCCATCTGCTGGGTTCCAATTCACTGACAAGGGCACGACCATTAGTTCGCTTGACGGAACAACAACCCAGGTTCCCGCAGCACTGAACAAGGGAACCGACACAGTTATCACACGTGCGAGCACAATCGATGTTCTTAATGGTCAAGGCACTAATCTCTATACGCTCTCACAGACAAAGCGTGGTGTTCGGAATCATTATGGTCTTTTCATTATCGATCCAGTTGGTGAGACCATCGTTTCTGTTGCCGAAGTGAACGGTGCGCTGACACTCGATGCATCATCCCTCCTGCTCTGGCTTGCACCCGGGGTGACACGATACGTGCAAGGTGTTTACGAGACGAACACCCGCCTTTTCTCCCCCCAGACAGGCGTGGTCCTGCAGCCTGTCGAAGATAGGCGACCGATGCTGACCGGCCACGCGACATTTTCGCCCCCTACGGCGGGGCTCACCTTTGGTCAGGGTGCACTTTCTTCATTGCTTAAAAATGCAATTGATCTGTCCATTGGCGCCCGCGGTCAGGCGGATTACATTATCCTTGCGCGGGGAAAGGAGGATATTCTCTTGTTGGGTGAACGTGGTTTCTTCCCCCTCGCTATCCGCTCACTGGCCAAAGGGGATAGTCATGTTGTGTACGACCTTGCGGTCAGAATAAAGCAACGCTATAAGGTGAAGGACGCCGCCTATGAATATATTCTCTCTCCAGAAGGGTTGTACACCAAAGTCAAAACTCCCACCGGCAAAATTCTTGAAGAGTCTGGTGCAGCACCAGTCCGTTCCCTGTCCACAAGTCAACAGCAGCTGCTTGCGAAAAGTACATAATCTTCTGCACATTCTGCACCGCATGGACCCCCTTACAGTTACTCTTCCCCTCATCCTCTTTCTGGGAATCGCTTCTTCATTCTACGACTCCCGAAAACAGATCATTCCTAATCAACTGGTAACACCTGTCTTTTTCATCGCCTTGCTGGTCTATACGATTTTCATTCTCACGACAGAGAAATTGAATTTCTCGTTTGTTTATACCACATCTTCTAATCTGCTCGTGTCAATTATTGTCGCACTTGCATTGTGGAAGAAAAAATGGTGGTATGGTGGCGATGCAAAGCTTTTCATCACCTACGCCCTCCTGGTTCCCGTTTCTGTCTATCAGCGTGGCTATGTCCCTTATTTTCCTGCGCTCGTCCTTTTAATGAATACCTTCATTCCTATTGCGCTGCTCACCAGCCTTCCGTTATTCCGTCATCGTTTCCCAGTCCATGCTCTTGCCAATGCTGCGCTCAGTGTCTTTGCACTCGCATGGCTGCCAGCATTGCTTGTATCAAACACGGTGTTGCAGTTCCTTCTGCTGCTGGCGCTGTCTTCAGTCTTTGCAACACTTCCTTTTGGGTTTTGGGTGCAAGCGCTTTTGATTGTTTATCGTCTCGTCACCGACACAACACTACGAACATTCTCATTCTGGTTTCATTTCCTGCTCTACACATTCTTGCTTCTCGCGATAACACAATACATTGCCACCCATGCAAACTCATTCGCTACCCGCAAACGTCCGCATGATGGTGATATTCTCGCAGAAGACATTTCCTCGCTTAAGAAAGGTGCTATGATCACTGCGCAAGATGCTCGGCTTATTGATCAGCCTGCACTCGTCTATGACAAGATCCCTTTTGCCCCTTGCTTATTTTTCGGTGTGTTGCTTACCATCGTTTCGCATGGTATTTTTCTCTCACTCATAACAAGTTTTATATAATTCAGTCCGTCCCTATGGATGCATGGGGGGAATCACTATCAACGAAGCAGAGCAGGCAGTCTCTCTGCTCCTGCCGGAAGCAACATATTCGCTTACAACACTTTATGCGGCGGCCTATGCATTCCTAGACAGGGCGTATGTCCATCTTGACAAGAAAGATAATGCATTCGTTGCGACGCTCTATCCCAAGCAGGCACAGGATTTCACGACCCTTGCAAAAGCGTTCCTTGCAGAACTGGTCAACCAGGGGTATTATTTTGCACAATTGGAAAAAACGCAGGAAACCACGAAGCTGCTCGTGGAACGTGCATTCTTCTCCACCGATCCCGCGCTTGCAGAAAAAGCTGAACAGGAAGAAATCAAACAACTGCTCACTGAACTAGAGAAGGACCCTGAACTGCAACAGCTTGTTCAGGAAATCAAAGATGAGCAGCAGTAAGTTTCACAAAACATTGTACCCCAAAGAGATTCTCCTTGCCTGCATAGAAATGTATGCAGCATTTTTGCATACAGTCACTGATGAGGATGGAGATTATATTGTCCTGACGTACCCCGATACTGAAAAAAAGGTCGCGCGGGAATTTATAAATTATGTTCTTGCAGAGGTGCGGTCCCATGCAAGTCACTGATATTAAAGGGTTGCTGCCGTACAATGTCCTCCCCATTAAGCACAAATATCTTTTGACCACACGGTATGGGTCATGGGTTCTGCTGGACGCGGACGAATATGCCCATGTGCAAAGAAGAACCGTCGATGTTGCGTCTCCTTTATACATGACACTCGCCCGGGCAGGTCTTGTGGCGACAGATGAGAACCTGAAGGAGATTGTGCGCAATTATCGGAGCATTAATGCCAATATGCTCAATGGACCAAGTCTCCACATTATCTCTGTCACGTCACGGTGCAACTTCAATTGCTCATACTGCCATACCAGCGCACCCATAGCCAAAGGTGTCGATATGACACGGGAGACAGCAATCAAAGTGCTCGAGAATGTCTTCCGCACGCCAAGCAAGGCTGTTACTATTGAGTTTCAGGGAGGCGAATGCCTCCTCAACTGGCCCATTGTCCAATTCATTATCGAGAATGCCCGTAAATTAAATGAATTAGAAAAGAAAGATCTCCGCATCACTGCGGTGACCAACCTCAGCCTCATGACAGACGATAAAATACAGTTTCTCATGGACAATCAGGTTTCAATTTGTACCTCACTCGATGGGCCGGCTGTGGTGCATGACAGAAACCGTCCATTGCGTGGTGAGCAGGCAACGCACCATCTGGTGACCAAATGGATAAGAGCCATCCAGCACGAAGGGACATTGCGCAGTCGTACACATCCCATTGGTGCACTCCCCACCATTACCAAACAGTCGCTTCCCTATCCAAAGGAGATTGTTGACGAGTATGTTGCCCATCATTTGCCTGAAATCCATTTGCGGCCACTAAACTACCTTGGTATTGCTGTCACAAGGTGGAAAGAGATTGGATATACTGCTGAAGAATTTATCTCCTTCTGGCAAGCGGCTGCTGATTATATCCTTGAACTCAATAAAAAAGGTGTCCCCATCAAAGAGCGGTTGCTGGCAACCATGCTTACTAAAATTCTGAAAAAGCAGGATCCCTTCTATACAGAGCTCATGTCCCCTTGCGGCGCAGGCAGAACACAAATCGCATACGAATATGATGGTAGTGTGTACACGTGCGATGAGGGCAGAATGCTGGGTGAAGATCTCTTCAAGCTCGGCCATGTCATGAAAGATCAGTACACGGACATGATGGCGTCTGATACCTTGTTGTCCACGATTGCGGCGTCAATCCTTGATAACTATACCTGTAAGACCTGTGCATATTTGCCATGGTGTGGGACGTGTCCAGTCCTCAATGTGTCTGAGCAAGGCAATATCCTCCCGAAGATGAAAGAGTCCATGCGCCATAAAATCTACTTCGCACAGTTCAGCTGGCTCTTTGAGAAAATCGTGTCAGACCCGAAGGCTTTGCCCATCTTCATGGGCTGGGTTTCCCTTCCCCAGTTACCCCATCCCACCGAGCCGAAAAGCTGCCACAAGTAATCTTTATATACACAGTATGACTCTGTATAACCATGGATCTTCCCAAGATAAAGCGTGACCTTGGTGCCTTTGTCCGTGATGAAAAAGGGACAATGACAAAAAAAAATATTCTCAAAGCGGGCGTTGCATTAGGGACATTAGTGGGCTTGTCCACGAGTGTGTCTGCACACCACATAGATAGCACACCTCATTCCAATTCTCTCTCTCTGAATTATGTTGACCCCAATGCAGTCGGTTCCCATAGCCACCATAGCCAGCACCAGGATGGCTGCTGACCATGCAAGTGTCACTCTTGACACCCACCAGCCCCGTCTTGTCTAGTCTCCTCGAGAAGGTAAAGACAGCGAAGCACTGGAAAACACTTTTTTTTCTGGACACACTTACTGCATTCAATCACGTTTTCTCAGCGCATGCACAACCCTACGTTCTTACATTTGAGCAGGGTTTTCTCCTGGTCATGGAAAAAAAGGGGCCATACTTTCAAGCACTCAGCGACTTCCTGTTAGGCGATGGCTTTCTTGGGGATGAGCCTGCCCATCTTGATGGGGCGCTTGGTAATACTCACTATTCTTTCTGTCTTGCTGGCCAGCAGCAGCTACCCAATCACACCAATATCCTCTCTACAGAATACTTTTTTGTCAAACCTTCTATGCAGGATTTCTCATCTTACCTTCAAGGACTCGGGCCGGGCTGGAGAAAGGAACTACGACGAAGAAAGAACAAATGGGTACAGCTCTCATGCGTCCCAGTCACCCACGTATCGGCCAGGATGGGCGACTTTTTTGTCATGCATCGGGCGCGTTTTGGGCCGTCATTTTACAACAGCAAAGAACTGATGACATACGTCTATCTGCTCCTGAAAACAAGACCACATGATATTTTTGCATTCGAGCTGCAACGGGATGGAGCTTCTCTGGGGGCTATTATCTGGGTGCGGATGGGCCAGCGGCTCAATCTCTTTTCCATGGTCTATGACCCGAGTGCGGAGGTGCTCAGTCCCGGAAAGGCACTTGTTTATTTCTCGCTCCAGTACCTTTTCCAGTTGCCAGAAGAGTATGAAATCAATTTTGACACCGGTTATGGACACTATAAGGAGCACTGGGCAAAGCAGACGAGGACATATACGGTGTATCTCCCTACCAATGGGCTCCCTGTGCAGGTGCCTTGCGCAGGTCAAAGAACTGGAGATACTTCCCATTTTGCGCCCGAAAAAATTTCTCTGTGACGATTATTTTTGGGGTCCTGCCTATCAATGCATGAACGCGCTCTCTGAGGACACCTTCTTTCTGTTCATCTCCGACTGGGATATGGACCTTCGCACAATCAAAAAGCGTCTTTTGCTCATGTGAGATCGCGACATAAAATTTCTCATGCCCCAGGAGATTCTTGACGGTCTCGAGGAGTGAGGGCAATGAGACAAGCACTTGATCGAAATTGATAAATTGGTCATTGCGCCCAAGCACCGTAATGCAGACATGTCCATTCTTCTTTCTCAGTTCAACCTTATCACCCAACACGTACCGGATAAAAGGCATCGCGTAATTTGTGTAGTCCGTTACAAGCAATTTCCCGACACCTTCTTCTTTGATTTCCTGTTGTTCAGTCAACACCTCAAGGAAAATGTTGCTTCCGGCGACTAATCCGTCTCCGCCAATATCAGCGGCAATGACACCAAACTCATTGCAGGCATAGGTATTGATGTATCTGCACTGGAGTGATGTGATGACCCATTCTGTGAACTCTTTCGTTCCCAACGACCCACCCACAAAAGCATATTTTGTTGTGATAGGAATCTTCAGCTCAAGCAATGATGACAGCCCCCCTGTTGTCGCAAGCAGCCCATCCGGCTGCCGCATCCCAGTTGCATGAAGAATTGCCTTGGCATTTTTCTCTGAAGGAATCCCAAATGAGATGCATAATTTCCCCAAGCCGAGGAATGCAAGCTCTGCGGTTTTTTTCGTGATGCAGAACCTGCCAAGAAGGTTATAAAAAACATGGTCATTATCCTGAAAAAGCGGTGCAAAGAGGTGCTGGGCACGTTCAATTTTCGCCTGAACAGACGCAGCCGAATGGAAAATCGTAGCAGGCGTGCCTGAGCTGCCACTCGTCATCGAGATAAGGACGGGTTTGTCTTTGCATTGTCTGAATGTCCATTGTTCAATCTTCTGACGAGTCGTGACAGGAACGTGTGCCCAGTCGCCGACATCATATTCAGGAAATGCCTGCAATAATGCCTTGATATAACCCTCCATCTGGCCGCCAAGTGCCATTACCTTTAAATAGCTTTATCCGAGCTGCACCGTATGCGTCTTGCATTCTACTTCACCCATTGTGAGACACTTGGTCATACGACAAGGGTCTTTGCATTGGCAGAAGGACTTCATGCACTTTCACACATTGATTTTCTTTTCCTACAAGGGGGCAAGCCGTTGTCTGCTCTGAGCCCATTTCCCGTCATCAATCTTCCCTACCCCTTTTATTCCAAGCAAGTCTTCAGGGGGGCGATGCAGCAGCCCACGACAGTGCAGGTAAAAGAAAGAATACAAACGATGTATGATGCACTGACACGCTTTGCACCCGATATTTTCATGACAGAATACTTCCCCTTTGGTCGTGAAGACTGTGCACCTGAGCTGCTACCCATTCTCCACTGGCTCAAGAGAAAGGGTGTCAAACTGTATGCAAGTATTGGCTACCCGGTCGTCAGCACGCCGATCCATAAAGTAGAGCAATGGATTCCCCTGTTTGACCGGTTGTTCGTTCATACCCCTAAGGAGTATGATCTTCATTTCTTGCAGGTGTTTCTTGAGAAAGAAGGTCTTTCATCCACTGCAGCATGGTATAACACCTTTTTCAAAAAATATGATATTCTCTTATTTACTGGTTATGTCCTCCCATCCACACTCAAGAAAACCAACCGTGAACCCATGATTCTCCTGTCGCGGGGAGGTGGCGTCATCTACCCGAAGCTGATCGCATACGGCCTCCAGCTTGCGTCTCAATTTCCCGACTACAGGTTCGTCTGTGTGCCCGGGCCAGCTTCATCTCCAGCAGAACTACATCTCTTTACCAAGCTGGCAAATTGTTACCATGTGCAACTTCATCCTCATGTTGCAAGCCTTTCTGGCCTGTTTGCATCTGCCCGCGCGTGCATCAACATGGCTGGGTATGGGACGGTGGTACAGTTGCTCTATTGTGGAACCCCCAGCGTCCTTGTCCCCCGGGAGAAAGAGAATAATAACTTTTATCTGGAACAACGATACCGGGCGTTCATGGCAGAACAACTCGGCTTTAGCGTGACACACAGCTATGAGCAGCTCACAACACCATCACTTGCTGTAGCCCTGCGGAAAGCCCTACAACTACACCCCAAGCAGCTCCCTGAGAATTGTTTCGATGGGATAAAAAACACAGCACAGGCGATTAGATGGTGATAGCGCATGATGATATGCGAGTCAATCGCCTGCTCTATCCGCTTATCGAGAAAGAGTTCCGTGCACTCTATGCCTTGGGCCGCATTGAGCAGCTCTTTTCGTATAAACGGGATGTGGAATCTGCTTTTGCTAAATATGTTGGCACACCTCTGTGTACATTTGTTGATTCAGGGACAACTGCCCTGTATCTCGCATGCCGGCTTGTGGGAATTGGCGTAGGCGACGACGTTATCCTCCCCGTCCTCTCATGGCCATCTACAATCGCAGCCATCCTGGCCTGCGGGGCTCTGCCTCGCTTTGTTGATATCAAGGATGATTGTACCATCGATGAGCAACAAGTAACCATCACTGAAAAGACGCGGTGCATTATTCCCGTTCACATGTATGGCCATGCCGCAGCTCTTGATGTCCTCATAAAAAAAGGGGTTTCAGTGATAGAGGATTGTTGTCAGGCACACGGAACGCGGGTAGGTAGTGTCATGGTGGGCTCATTCGGAACATATGGGGCATTTTCGTTTGACCCGTTCAAGACAATCGCCTCTGTAGGAACAGGTGGGGCATTAGTATACAAACACAAGGAGGATCGGGAACGCATCCACTCCATGTTGTCTATCGAGCAGGCACATCCGTCTGTGCTCCAATGCAACAGGACGCCGGGCAAGATGTCCTATGGTGACATGGCAACCCTGCACGTCAAGGTGAAAGTTGCATCCCTCATTGAAAAGCGTAAGCACGAGTGTCGTACCCGGTATGAAGCGCATTTGGCACAGACACCCATTACTCTTATCAGGGACCCTCCCGGTACTCAGTCCATTCGCCAGTCTTACCTCGTCTATGCTCCTCGACGAGACGAGCTGATGGCTTCTTTGGCCAAAGAGGGTATCATTTGTAAAGAACCATACCTGCCGCTGCACCGCATACCACTCTTTTCGTCGTACACCGCAAGCCAGCAATTTCCGCAGGCCGAACGATACACACGAGAAGCCCTTATTCTACCACTCTATCCATTGATGGATACCAAAGACGTTGATGTCGTCTGCAATGCCATCATTAATTTCTACAGTTCCAGCTCCTGAGATAGCCGTGATATGCGATACATTTCGGGCAAGTGCCGCCCCTACCGCGAGCGACCTGTTCCGCGTGACATGCATTTTCTAAGACCAAAGGAGAAAACACATTCCCTATCGGCTGCATGTAAATGCAGGCATGCACAGAACCATCCGCTGTCACGAATAGCGATTGTTCTGGTGTTCCGCAGGTGGTGACATTTTCCTTCATGCCCTTCAATGCAACCAGCTCCTTGAGGAGTGCAGCGCGCTTCTTGTCCTTTTCCTTGCAGGCAATCTCTTGGATAATGGCAAGCGCTTTGGTCCGTTTCTCTTCAGTCATCATGAAAAGCGAATGCTGCTTTGGCACGCGATGATAGTACGCAGTTGTCCCCTGCTCGACGAATTTCGGGAGAAATGCAATGCCCCGTTGCATGCACAACGTGTAAACCGGCATAATATCATCGATGTTTAATGCGTTGATAGTATATTTTGCTGTTATCCTCACCGATGGATACAATGCCTTGATTGCATCAATAGTCCTCCATGTACGTGCCCATGCATCAGGCCAGCCACGCTGCATAGTGTGTTTTTCTTCGAGCCCGTCAAGACTGATGTCCATCTCCAGCCCCCAGAGATATTCCTTGTTTCTTTCAAGGAAGCCAAGTATCTGCTCGGTCAGATAGCCGCTGGTCACGATGTCAATCGCTGCAACTTTCTTTTGGCGTTTCATCAGATACAGATATCGATAGAGCGTATCCAGTTTTGAGTGCAGGAAAACCTCACCCCCAGTCAATGAGACGGAGCCAACCGGGTACGTGATCTGCGGATGATGAAATAAAGTTGAAACTTCCTTGACTGAAAGCTCCTTTTTCTGCTTCTCTTCCCAGATGCCGCACATGGCACAGCGCATATTGCACCTGTTTGTCACTTCCAAAGTAAGATTAATGATTTTCATTGCAATAAGTCTCCAAATGAACAGAACGTCACCTTACCCCGCATCTTTAGCTGACTGAGGAACCGGAGTACCTTTTCCAGCTCGGTACGTTCATATGAATCAATATTTTTGTGATGCGTCAGGAAGATGACAAATGGCCGCTTTCTTAGAAAGAGGAACTGCCGCAGTGCTGTTTGTGCAGATAGAAATGAATGCTTCCCATCCCGATAGATATCAAAAAGAATATGCGCAGGGAGGGACCTCATTCCTGCCCAGACAGGCTGCCCTTTTTTTGCTGAGAATCCTTTGCAGCCCGCTTCCTGTGCAGCATGCCATGTGTGCTGTGTATATGCATGATATGGTGGCACAAAAACAGGCAGGAAATCATCTGCGAAAAGGTCCTTCATTTTTGCATACCCCGCAAGAATTTCCTGCTGTTCTATTTCAGGTTCGCGCATTCCAAACTCCGCCTTTTGTGTGTCTGTCCCATGATTCGTATGCATCCAGCCGTGCTGGACAAAAACATCTTTCGCTGTTTTCAATGACTTAAGTTTCTGAGCACTTGATGGACTGGTCCTTCCCGGAATGACCGCATAGGTAACAGGCATCTCATACTTTTTCATAAGGTCACGATACGCAAGAAATTGATCACTCACCTCATCAACATCATCGTCCCGAAACACGACATGGGTCATGCAGCCGGACAACGGCAGGCAGCTCAAAAACGTTTGCTTTTTGCCTCAGAAAAATGATGCACTCCTCTTTCCGGATGAGCCATTTCCCCGACCACAAACTTTAAATAGCGGCCAACCCTCTTTTTCACGTCTACTTAAAAGGGGTTGTCAATGAAAAGAAGCTTGCTGGTGTGTGCAGTTGTTTTTCTCCTTCTGGCGTTCCCATTATCAGCCCAATCCCTTGACCCGTCAACATGCAAAATAGAAATCCTGAAAACAACTGATGATGGGGAACCTGTTGGCATTTCACAGGCAAATCCCGGCTCAAAAACAGCGACTGTTGTGACGTGTCAGGCCAGCTGCCTCGATAACAAAGGTGTGCTGAAAGATGCATGTGCATTACCTGATGATTATTATGCGGTCTTGAGTGATGGACCGGGTGGCTTCAATTCACCCCCACCGCTTGCATGTGGCGATTGCGAAAACCTTGTGGGAAAAGCGTGCACATCCGGTGCACAATGGCTTTCCTGTCGTTTCCCCTATTATTCTCCAGAAGTCCATCCTAAACGATGTGTCACCAGCATTGACGATAATGTCGACGGGCAGCCTGATAAGAAAACAGATTTCACTCGCGCCGATAAAGTCTTTCTGACCAGCGCTCCAAGCAGGAATAAATGTTGCGGAAACTTCGATAACCGTGTTGGCGGAAAACCATCAGGAACAAAGTCAGATGCAGGGACCACATACGCGGATGTTGACCTTTGCACAAGGAACAAAGCCGGTCTGGATGGGGAGTGGGAATGGCTGAAAGCTACCGTCTCTGAATCCGCAAGTAAGACTGCCATCCCATACAAAATATTCACCATGGACCGCGGCATTGATGGTGGCAAAACAACGCATTTCTATGATGTTGTCTCAAATACAGAACAATGGTGGCTCTGTAAGACTGCCGATGGCCAGGGGCTTGCAGCGCCGTCCACTGCCCGACTGCTGAGTTCCACGCAGCGCCTCGGCTTGCCCACGACAGAACCGGAGTTCTCTCTTGGTGGAACACAAGGCGGGGGGAGTAAAGGAAATGACATTGACGACTTCCTGCCCAGCGTCAACCGCACTGTGCCAACACCAGATGATCAGGACGGCGATGGGTTCACCAAAGATAATGACTGCAATGATAATGATGCCAGTATTCATCCCAATGCATTTGACCCTTGCGGAGACGGGCTTGATCAGGGCTGTGATGACAAGGAAGGGGAAGAGAAATGCACACAGGTCACGCGCACCCTGAAAAACAAGGACAAGGCAGCACGGTTCATCTGCTATAATGAAGACAATAAAGGTGCATTTGCAGAATGCTGTAATGGGGTTGCCTGCGATAATCCGCCGCCAAAATTGCGTACTGTTGGAGAACCATTAACAAGCATTTCAGACTTTAATGTTGCAGATGGTACCCCATGTCCCGCAGGAAAAAATTGTGTCAAGACTTTTGTGCAGCGTGTCGGTGCAGCAGACGAGCAGATTGGTACTGACGCGTATTATTCGCAGCCGCTCTTTATCGACAGTTCTCCGGCAAAGACAAGCAACAAAGCAGAACACGAAATCAATGACTGGAGTCGTTACAGTTCGCTTGACTTCTTTATCAATGTACCAAACAGTTACATCCTTGATATTGCCCTTGTTGGTGGCACACAGTGCACTGCCAGTGACAAGTACAAGGGAAAATGTGTCCTCTGCAGGCTGCCGGCAAAGGATTATGTCGGCAATGGCCATAGTCTCAATAAATGGATGCACGTCAGCATCCCCTTAAGCGATTGTACCAGTAACCTCAGGAACATTGAAGGCGTTGTATTCCTCTCCAAGGAGGGCGATGCCAAGTCATTTGGCAATATTTTCACGTTCAAGAATCAACGCGTCTATAACGCAATAGGTATTGATCGTGTCTTCCTCACTGGGGGCCAGACAAAATACTGTTCTGGTTCATTCTATCATCCCACCAATCTTCCGAACTTGTGGATAGATGATCTTGACTACAATGCGCCGGGTGGTGATGATATCCCTGCAGGAAAAACTGCCTGTGACAAGACACCCGGGTATGGTTGGACAGGGGAGCAGTGCTGTGGTGATGACAGCACACGGGATAGTCCCGAGTACTATGCTGATTCCCAGGCTGGTTGCTGGCTTGGAAACCGGATTGCCAGCAATTTTAGGGTAGGTAATGTTGAATTCACTGCAGGCGGCCAGTTGCAGACTGAATTCTGTACGACACATTCATGTGAGTATCCCGTTCCCGGAAGCGGCCGGCCACAGGTCGCTAATCTGCACCCGGACATTTATGACCTCCGCTTTGTTGAACGTGGGACAGTGCAACCCATCCAGATTCCGTATACACCGGGAAGGCAACCGGGTTCTGAGCTTGCACAAGTGCGTGCTGATAACATCCCGTTACAGGTCCTGTTCTTCAATAGTACGTTCTATGGGTGCGACACGAAAGCATTCAACAAGAAACCAATCGTCCAGAATGCCCCATTCTGTACAGTGAAAGGGAAATTCTTCTGTTCGTATAAGAAAGCCCCGATTGCAGTGGGTGAATGGAGCGACGAGGCAGGTGCAAAATTCAGCGCCGCAGACAGAGACACAGGTGGCAGCGTTCCCCAGACAACGCTTGCTGAATTGACGCTTTTCTACAATACGACTGATGCAGCATTCTTTGAGCAGGGATGCTGTCCTAGTAATTATTGCTGGAATGGCCTGTCCTGTGTTGAAGGCGTTCCGGAGACCTTGTCCCTCAACGGTCCGGCGCAGCAGACGACCTACGGCTTGTTCACGCCAGCATTCACCAAGCATTTCGGTTTCCGGCGTGGCAATCCCTTTGACCAGTACGTGTGTATGGCTACATTGCCAGTTCGGGAAGGAAAGACAATTTCCGTCCAGATAAAAGGCAGTGCATTCACCCCGCGTGACGTGGCTATTGAGCCTGGAGACCGTATCAAATGGGATAATGCAGACACCGCAAAGAGGCGGCTGGTCAGCAGCTTCTTTGACATAGAAGTTGATGGGGGCCATTCAGTTGAGAAAACATTCGACGCACCCGGCCAGTTCTCCATTGGTCTTGACAGCACAACGCCAAAGGGGAAGGTAACGGTCTCAGCAAAAGGTGCAGTCGCCACATGGAAACAAACCTATTACAAGGAACGACCGGACAATAGGTCACAAGGCGATGCAACGGCGCAGGGCTACTGCCTCAGCAACAGTCAATGCTGGAATGGCCGGCGATGTGTTGATACGGGCTATATCGAAGCTGACTCCTATTGTGAAGACGGAAACTGGACAACACGCACCAAGTATCTGGCTATGAAAATGCTGGCTGTTGCTCAGGCAAAGTCAGCCGATGATTATGTTCTCTTCTGTGACGAATATGCACAAGCGCTCAACCATGTTGAATATGAACCTGCATTGTCTTTCCTTGCAAATGATGCTGGTGCAAATAACTTCTGTGTGCTGCGCTATAAGGAAGGCACTGCAGAACGCTCGCTCATCGGAACATCATTGAATACCCCCCACACCGCGAACATGGGTAAATTCATCACTATTCTCAATGCACATCAGGCACCTACTATTGAAACGTGTGCAGACGGGACTGATGATGACGGTTTGTTCCATCAATGCAAGTCCGGTGATAACCGGTTATGGTATAACAATGTCACGGGCCTTGCACTGTATACAGAATTTGGCATTGACGGAATTGGTCCCTTGGATGGGAAAGCCTTGTTTTGGCAGTTCTTTAGCCACCCCATCCAAACAATCGTTGACGTTATCATGCGTGTCATTAGACCAGTCAGGCAGGAAGCCATTGGGACACTAGGACAGTTGCAGGGAGATTTCCTCAAGAGCCTACGGCAGTTCAACCGCATCTACCTTGCGCATAACAAGCCACGGTCCATCCTTGGTGTCGAAGAGGTTGTTGAATTCACCAAACCCTATCTGAATGTCAACTTCTTCAACTTCACTGTTGATATCTGCAGCAAAGTGCAAGGCGTCAGCACATTCTCGGTTCTGCAATGTACGCCGACACTGGCAGCGGAGCAGGAATTGCCCACATATATTGTGACCTCCTTTGAACAGGCCGGGTTTATGGTCTGGCTTGATGCAACAGCCAAGTCACGGCTCTTCCAGAAGGAGATCAGCGGTAGTCGACCATTAGCAGTCATGCTCGTGCCGCAGGAAGGGGAAAAGCTGTCAACAACCACAAAGTTCACCTTGCGTGCTCAGGAAGATCCTTCTGTCCAATCGTATTATTGGGACCTTGACCAATTAGGGACAGACGTCAAAGGTGAAGTATTCGGACGCAATCTTGTTGAACAGGACGTCAATGTGCTGTTCAAACGCAAGGAAGGCTTCCACAAAATTGGATTACTGACAATCGGACTTAATGGCAAAGCATCAACGGTGTCACGGACTATCTGTATCAATGACTTCACACACCGTGTCGTGGATGCAGATAGGGATGGAACACCAGATGGATGTGATGCTGATGATGATGGTGATAATGTCCCTGACTCAGGCGACAGCGACTTTATAGAAGGGAACCATCCATGCACCCCCGGGCAGACAACAGGATGTGACGACAATTGCCGGCTGATTGCAAATCCTGGTCAGGAAGACAATGACCGTGATGGATTTGGGGACCTGTGCGAATTGGATTCCGACAAGGATGGCGTTCCGAATAATCTCGATCAATTCCCGACAGACAAAGCAGTAGCCCATGACAATGATGGGGACGGGAAACCAGACGATTTCCTGCCGGGCAGACAGGCGAAAGATTCCAGCACTGGCTTCAAAGCAGATTGTAGCTCACCCACTGACCTAATGTGCATTGATGATGATGATGATAATGATGGCCTGCTCGACCGGATTGAGCCAAAAGGATGCCAGTTTGTGACAGATTGCGATCAGGACAGCTTATCTGATGGTGAAGAAGCCAACACTCATCACACCAGTCCCATAGACCGGGATACGGATAAGGACGGGATACTGGATCCGGAGGAGATAAAGGGCACAATGGGTTTCATCACCAATGCGACATTGGCAGACACAGACGGAGATAGTTTCAAGACCACTGAGATGAATGACCTGACTGAAATCAATACGCACCGCACGAATCCCATTAAAGAAGACACAGACGGAGATCTCATGGGGGATGGTTGGGAACTTTATTACGGGTTCAATCCAAAGAATGCTGCAGATGGAGATGGCGATCTGGACAATGACCGACTGAAAAATAAGGACGAATACATTAAACACACAGACCCGAAAAATCAGGATACAGACAATGACGGCATCCAGGACGGTGATGATGCAGAACCACTCATTCCTGCAGGTCCTCGGATTATGACAACATTCCCGGCAAATGGGACAATAGTCATTGTGAATACCATTTTGAATATGACCACAGACAAAGCAGCAACGTGCAAGTATGGACCAGAGGACAAGCCATTTGATGAAATGAGCTCAACTGCTGATGGAGCGGCTCTCATCCACACGGGAGTCATCAATGCTGCCATTGGAGCAAACACTCTCTATCTCCGGTGCAAGGACTCCTTTGGCAATGCCATGCAGGAGTCGTACCGGCTTGAGTTTACATATGACAATATCCGGATTAATGTGGTGGACTTTTCTCCGGCATCCGACGAGAGATTGAATTCCTTATCTTTTGAGCTCCATGTCAACACCTCAAGAATTGCGACGTGCGTGGCTGTGTCCGATGTTGGCGGGCTGACAAACGGCCAAGTGATGCTCTCTGGAGACCGACGGGCTCACCGGACACCATTGTCATTGAAGCCCAAAACAGATGTACAATTAGCCACCTGCGCCAATGATGCAAGCGGATTTGAGATTATCGGACCTCCTGAGAATCCGACTGAAATACGGACTTCTACCAATGCACGGTATTGGGCATGTGTCAGCGTTGGTACGACAACGAACAGATGTTCCAATGTTATTAATCTCCAGGAGAAAGATAGCTGCAATAAAGAATTCAATGAGAACTATCTCCCCATCAAAAATGGCCAAAACGTACCAACAACTGACCCTGATGATACCAATTTCAAGTTGGCCATCCAGGCGCGTGACATCACCAAATGCGATGCTATTATCAGCAGCTTCCGGGGGGCCATGTGCCGTGCTGCAGTGTCCCAGAACCCGAACTACTGCGCCCGCAATATTTGCCAGAATGTCTATCTGTCACCTTACACCTATTATGTCCAATGCACTGATGAATATAATCGTCAATTGCGCGTGCCCTTCCCTGTCACTGTCCGGTTGACAGAAGCAAATCCCCTTCTCCCTGTTGTCCAATGAACGCGAAACGCGCACAGTTGACACTCTTTGTGCTTCTTGGAATTGTCTTTGCAATCAGTGTCCTCTTCCTCTTGTTCGTTGCGTCCTCAGTCAAGGAGCAGACAGCGAAGGAGACAGAAACCAGCGCTGCGCATACTGAAACATATCTGGTTATCAAATCACTTATCCAATCTTGTCTTGAGAAGAGCACAAAGGATGGGCTCACTAAAATTGGACTTCATGGCGGCTATCTGCCGTTGCTCCGGCGGGAAGATGCCACACTCCTCTTCTTCAACAACCCCGTTGCGTATGGCCTGCGTGAACCGCCGTATTCCCCCACCTATCCACCGGCACCGGTTCCTGCCTATCCCTATGCTGGGAGGTTGGATAAGATGGATTTTCCCTATTATGGCCGGGACCAACTGCACGGTCTCTGTGATCCTTCAGGTCCGAATCGCCTCAATGCGACAGCCTTCTATCGTCCGTGTGAAAGCTATGAAATAGCCACGTCACTCCAGCAACAACTGACTGCGTATGTTGTTAACCAGACAATAACATGCATTAATTTTACTTCACTGCCGGGAGAGGCACACGCCATTGCCCCCTTGCTGGCAAATATCACCATTGGCAATACTGACGTGACCAGTAGCATGGAGTATCCCATTGCCTTTGCAACAGCAGACAAAAAACGACAGACAGACCTGTTCACCTCTTCAATAAAAGTTCCTGTCCGATTGAAAGCAATCCATGAGTTTGCCAAGGCACTCATCAAGCAGGATAGTGTCAATCCCTACTTCGATCCGTTGAAAGATGGTTCCTCTCTGCCCGAGTTCAAGGGGGGTTTTGTCTTGCACAAAGTGCAAAATGCGTGCCCCACGTGCAAAGGGCAGGTCTTTGATGACATTCTTGCATTATCTGATACTCTCTCTAACCTTGATGGTAAGCCCTATCTCTTCCAGTTCAGCCGTGAAAACCGTATTCCGGCACTTGAATGGATTCACGAAACAGGTCCTACCTTCTTTGAGTACGATATTCTGGTTGAAGAGAACAATGAGCTCAAGCTCCATCCGTCGGGCATCGACCCTGACGAAGAAGCACCCGTGCACTACTCATATGGCTTCTGGCAGGAAGACTATGCCGAGCATTTTGATGAAAACTGCCCGTATCTCCGGACAAATCCTCAGCAATGCGTCCAACGAAGACCAGAGACTGTGCGCAACTGGACACAATCTGCCCTATATCAGCAGACGTTACGCAATGCGAGCATCTTTATGACGCATACAGACATCGGCAGGCATGTCGTTCGCGTTAGTGTCTCTGACAGGCAGAATATGACAGATTATCAAGACGTCACTGTCTTTGTCCGGGACAAGCCCTATTTTAACCTCACGGGGAAGAGCATCTATCATGACCTGCCACCAAACCTTGCGTCCATTGAAGACCCCTTTGTCCTCGAAGCAATCGTGCGTTGTATCTTTTGGGACTGCGGGAAGGAATTCGAATGGAGATTGTTCAGCCAGTTTGGCCAGCAACCCTATCAAGTCTATAAAACGGACCGGCCACAATTTATTATGCCACCAAATCCGTCCATTGCGACCATTCGTCTTCAACCGTTTACCGCTGCGGGCGACCGTGTCAAGTTCAAAGGGGGTCAGTTCGAGTTCGACTTTGACAAACTTAAAGTCTTTCAGTGTCTCCCCCATTGGGACGCGAATGCGTCGCAGACTGGCGTCCAGAATTATGATCCGTCAAACCCCGATGCTAATCCCCCGTATCCCTTCACAAAGGGAGACTCATTTTATGCACCGCATGTCTGTTGTGAAGGTGACCCTTATGAGGGACAGAAAGTGGCAATGGGTCAGCGTGTCGAGAATTGGGGGAGCTACAGCCCGCCAAGCAAAGTCTGTTATGGCACACAAAAACTTATCTGTAGCCCAAATCTGCCCGGCTTTGACTCGTCTAAGGCAGTCCACGCCGTGCAGGTGGATGTCAGTGGTGCTGTCAACCCGTTCAGCCAGCAGCCGACGATGACAGTCAATTCGCCAACTCCTCAGGATGAAAATGACATCTACGAACTCTCTTTTGCGCAACGATGCTCCGGCAATCGAGGAAATATCTGTGGGGGGCTGGCTGACTATACCATTACGTTCAAAGAGGCATGCAGAGATGACCTTGCACAGGGGCAGACTGAGCGCTGTTTTGGTCCGGCGGGCGTGACAAAAGACAATTGTTTTGACAAAGGGACCAGCGGCTGCTTCCCCTACAAGCCCGGCGACACGCTTGAAAAGACGTTCATGAAGGACCCTACCGCAACTGGGTTCTGCAATACAAATCTCAGGCCCGCTAGTGCACGGGGTGCGCCGAATACGTACGACACAAATACAGGAAATGAGTTCCTTGTCTGTAAAGCACGATGTGATGGTGCTGGTGGATGTACCTATGCTGATGAATGCCAATGCACCACTATAGAATGTAATGGCGTTGCTCCCGGAACAGTTGACACCCGTGATGGGCGCTTCTGTACTGACCAGTGCCAGAAATCATAAGGACTCACCAATAGCTTTAAATACCCTCATGCTTTTGACTTCTCCGGTTTAGCGTCGAGAAAAAAGGCATGGTGAGGAGATGAAGCAGAAGCTTTTCTTATTGTTGTTTCTTAGTTTGTCTCTCCTAGGGCTCTATGTTACTCTTTCGCCGGTCACTGCACAGAGTGTTGGGTGCTGCATTTCAGCAACAGGTGGTTGCCAGGATGCAAAGACAAGCAGCGAATGCGCAGCAGCTGGTGGCCAATTCACCGGGGGCCAGACCTGCGCTAGTCTTAATGACCAACGCTGTGTAACGGGCTGCTGCTGCCAGGCAGGCTCTGCAACGGTCGGCGTCGAGAAAGTAAAATGCGGTGCACAGGGCCAGCAGCATTTCCCGGGCGTGACCAATAATGTCATCTGTAACAGCAAGTGCGGTATTGGACCACCGGCATGTCCAAATCTTGATTGCAGTGCCCAGATACAGGACAACTATTTGGGCTGCGCCTGCGGGTCGGTGAATACCACAAGCCAGAACCCTTTCTGTTGCAGGCCAACCAATTCAGTGCATGCTGCCCAAAACCAATGCCCAGCAGCATGCGCTCCAGTGACGACTTATTCTCTTGAAGGAGTCGTCTATGGTCGCACACCCGGTGGTACAGCACCACCCCTTGCGAATGCGACAGTAACAATACTCAATGGACCGTCTAACACGACTGATGAAAATGGACGCTGGAGCATCGGGCAATTGTCTCCTGCAACGTACCAGATCCAAGTCTCCAAGCCCGGTTACGAGACATTCATCAACCGGAGTGTGGTCGTGCTTGACCGTCATGTGGTGAATTTCAATGTGTTTTTGCCCGCTGTTACTGCACCACAGGAAGTGTGCAATGATGCTGGCAATGCAGATGAGGACGAAAACGGCTATGCAAATGCATGTGACGCTTCTTGTAATGTGCTGCGCCGCAATATCAGGAACCGTGCAGGGTCCCCACCTCCCCCCTATACGCCGTCGACCGAGTCATGCAGCGATGGTATTGATAATGACTGCAATGGTGCAACTGACTGCCTTGACCCGGCATGTGTCACTGATGCGACCTGCCAGCCCGGCGGCGTCTGCGGAGACAACATTACGCAACTGCCGAACAAAGACGGCAAGTTTGAGGAATGCGATGGGAGCGATTCCCGTTTGTGTCCGGGCCGGTGTGGGACTGCAGGGCCAAATGCATGCATGTGCCCGGTGACCTGCGGTGACCTTATCATCCATGGCCCGCCGCGGGGCAATGAACAATGCGATGCGCGGTACGACGCAAATAACAACAAAGTGGGTGGCTTTGATCTTGCGTGCTCCGGACGGTGCAATTCGACAAGCTGCCAATGCATCCCTATCACACCGGTTTGTGGCAACAATGTCCGTGAAGGCAATGAGCAATGCGACGGAACAGACAATGTCGGCTGTGGCGGATTCGCCTGTATTCCCAGTGAACGCCCCAATGCATGCACCTGCAAACGTGATTTTGTCTGCGGCGACGGAAAAATCGACGTGTACGAAGACTGTGACAAGGGAAATCCACCATCTGTAGCTAGACTTGACGCTGCATGCCCCGGACAATGTTCTCATGCAAATTGTACATGCCCTGTCTCCTGTAACCAGAATCCAATAGACCCCACCCTTAATCCTATTGTCACTCAACGCTATCAGCGCCAACTTGCTCTGACCTGGAAGCTTGAACCCAGTTCCGTTTGTCTCCCCAGCTATTACTATGTGCTTCGGTGCGATAAGCCGGAGAATGAATGCAAAACACGCCCTGACCTTTGGTCTATGATTGCCACTAATCTCCAGACACTGACATTTGATGACAAGGATATTGTTAACAACACCAATTACTGTTACAAGGTTGTTGCGAAATACGATGCGGCGCAGATAAATCCTATTACGGATAAGGAGTCTGCCATCCAATGCAAAATGTCTGGTGACAAGGATTGTTATGAACGGACCACAGAATTCTGTCAGGACAAAGCACGCTTTGGCTGTGATACCGAAAACAGGAAAGGCATGATTGAGAACTGTACCCAAACGGCTGGCTTTGCATGCATCGGCCCATTCAGTGATGGCAGCACCAAATGTGCGTTCCAGAGCCCGTGTGATGACTGCAATGATCCTCTTGGCGCGTTTGGACTGCATCCGTCTGCCCGGGCATCCTATAGCCTGACTGGTCTAAGCCCTGTACCGACACCATGCAAAGATATCCCGGTCTGTTACTTCGATTATACTAGTACGCCAATAGACAAATATTATGCCTGTGCCCTTGTGCATAGTTGTTATGATTACAAGAGTAAAACAGCATGCGATACCGACAATGCAAAATGTCGTCTTGGCCCATGCGAATGGTTACCCAACAGATTCACTGAGCTTGGTGGTGGTGTCTGCCGGCCTGTAGCAAAGGAGAAACAGGATTGTAGCCGCTGTGACAATCCGTTCAATGCTTTCCTCGGAAAATGTGATACTGATGCATGTGCACTCTATGGAGAATGCCACTACAATGGTGTCTTCTGCAAAGGCAAGAATACAGTTGCCTGCGCAGACTATCGCGAACGTCGGGAATGCGCACCGACCAGAAATGTGCAAGTTGATGTGGCCTATACCCAATCCATCCGATCGGGTGGTTCACATAATCTGCTCGTCAGGAGTGATGACCTGTTCAATATCAGCAAGTGCCGCTGGGTCGAAGAAAAGAACCAGTGCATTAAGGATGCAGACACTGATACACAAGATGACTGTGCAACCGGAGACACCATCTGCAATAGTGACATAGAACCACCACAGACGTTATTCAATCCCATTAAAGTGTCAACGGGGGCTATCCGGATACCGTTCACCGTCCGTGACAATGTCTATGCACGGGACAAGATACAGACCTTCTACAGCATTGGAGCCACTGCAACCTATCCGACGATACTGGCACGGAATAACCTTTTCAGTCATGACATTACCGACCAGACCTTGTCGGGGAATTACGTCCTGTCCTATTATTCAATAGACGATGCAAAGAATCTGGAACCAGTCAGGACCATGACCTTCTACGTGGACACTGTCCCACCCGGTGTCACGGTGACGACTAATATCACGTCACTGGAACTCCCGAGTGGAGACTTCACATCACACCTTGATGTGACCATGGCCGTGACCGACAATGTTGTGCCGCAGGTTGTCTGCAATGGCAATCTAACGCGTGAAAATACCATTTTGCAGCCAGTGCTTAATACGGGGTTGCGAAATCTTCCCATTACCCAGCATACTGTCCAATATGCAGGACTGCCGGACGATGACTATGTCTTTGCCTTCGAATGCATTGACCGTGCAGGAAACTTGCAGACAGGTCAGCAGCGCATCACTGTGCGGGGCGATCAGAGTGTCACAGACCCATTACCTAATATGACCCTTGCATTCAACCAAAACATTGAGCTGTCTGTCCGGACACCAGAGCCAGCAACATGCAAATATTCAGACAGCACCAATGACTTTTCGCGGATGAACTTTACATTTGTGTCCTTTGCCGATGGCGAGAAAATAAAGCACACGAGCCGCGTCTTTGTTCCCGGCCTCCAGACAAGCAAAGTGTATTTTGTGCGATGCTTTTTCCCCCGCATGAACAAGATCCGTGGTAATGCCAGTAGCATACGCTTTGCCGTGGACATGGTCCCTCCCCGGACAACCGTTAACTATAACGGGGAATTCCTCCGTGGACAAACAAGCTTCCAGCTGTCATGCAGGGATCCGGAGCTTGTGGAAAATAATTTCCATTGGGAATTCGGTTGCGCCAAAACATACTTTTGCCTAGGCCTTGGCTGCAACGCGACAACTGAATACCGCAGTTCTATCATCCTCAACACGACAACACCCTTGACCTTCTATTCCATTGACAAGGGGGGGAATAAAGAGCCAGCCCAAACTGTCATCCCATCCATTGATGGAACCCCGCCGTCATTCATCTTCTCGATACTTGACATCCTGCCTACACCCCATGTCGTTACGACTGTCACCCGCCTCTTCCCGCCGAATTACATCATCAACATTACAGCATCAGAACCCCTGATGAACATCACTGAGCTCTTCTTTACGTATCCCAATGGGACAGTAAGCCTCCTCAATGTCACGCCACCATATCCTGTCAACATCGAGAAGACAGAATGGCATGCGCAGCTTGCATTGTTCAATATCAGGAATGTCAATGCTCCCGCCCAGTTTGGCATCCGTGCATTTGACCAGAACAGAGTGCCTGGTGTAGCGATCACGCAGGGACGCGACTTCCGCATTGATACCCGCATTGCGGACCCTCCTACCTTTGATCCGCCCATAGCAACGTATATGAACCTGAAGGGTGGCATCTACTACACTAATGGTGCGCAGCCCATCATGCCAGGCTATACGAAACTGCAGGAAATGTACGTCAATTATTATCTTGGCTTGTTCCCGGACCAGCAGCGCCTCGTCCACGTGTATCGTGAACCAGAAACGCACGTGCTGGTGCAGCCCACTATCGACATTGACACGCTGCAGGGTGCTACTTCTGTCAAGCTGCGACAGGAACTGCCCATTTCCACGGACCACTTTGTCGAGTTCCTGTACGTCAATGATACCTCGGGAGGTCATTTCCGGAGCTATCCCCCCTACAAAGACTTCTACAGGATAACAAATGTGCAACGTTCCGGTGGTACGACGCTTATTGATGTCTCTCCAGCACTTGAGGCACCAGTGTTCAGCAACAAGATTATCTCAGTCTTTGACCAACCAAGAAGACCTGATCGATTCACTGGGTCCATCAATCTCAGTAACACGTATAACTATCTGCGCCTGAATGCCTATCAGACACCGTTCAATCCGACACCATTCACCCCAGTCCATAGCATCTTTTACGACTACACTCCGCCAGAACTCATTGACTATGTCCCGATTGAAGGAACGATTGGAAACCCCAGTCAAGTTTTGACCGTCAAGATTCGGGAATTGAAAGCCGGGTCAGGCATAGAGTCCTTCAGGGTCTATGTCAACGGTGTTCGGCTCATTGAGGCGCCACAGGCGATCTCCGATACGGAAAATCAGGACTATGTTGTGCAGAGCCTTTCCCACAGGGACACGTTCAATCAGCCCCGCTATGATGTCATGGTCAGGGCAAATGATTCCGCAGGCAACCAACTCGACTATAACTACACGTTCTACTTTGTTGCCAATACGCCAGACCCGCCAGTCTTCTCTATCCCTTCAGGCAAAAAGGTCAACAACAAATGGTATGTGAAAGATACCCCTGCAGCAGTCCATCTCAACTTTTCGCAGGACGTCATCATCAAGCTTCCCTTGGCAGAGAATGTCATTGACCAGACAACGATTGCTGGCGGTCCACGAGGATTCAGTGGCCAACTGCGGGCTCTGGCAGATGGAGAATATAGTCTGCAGGCCGAGGCATTCCTGCTGGGACAAGCAGCGCCCGGTAAGTGGAACTTTACCTTTGTCGTGGATAAAGCATCTCCATCTTTTTCCCTTGATTTCCCACGCCGTGCGCGTTCGGGTCGGACAATACGTATTATTGCCCGAGTGGCAAATGAACGAGGTGATGTAAATGCATCATTGCTTTTAGGTGCATATCGCATCAACGAAACATTTGTGACCCCAGCACAAACCGTTGGCATGAGCAGGACCGCACAAGACTTGTACGCGTATGATTTCGCTATTCCCGCAGACGTTCCGCATGGCGTCAAAATCCCAATTCAAGTAACGCTCCGTGATCTTGTTGACAATCTCCAGCAGCTCTCTGGTGAAATTGAAATAGATAACATCGTCCCCGGCATAGAAGTAACGCGGGTTCTTGCAGACAGAGTCATCTCATTCACCGTAGGAGAAGACATCTTCTATCATGTCCGTGATAATGATGACCGCGTGACGTTAGAAGGAACTGCCAACAAAGTGCTGAGCCTGCAATATTTCAAGGAGACGCTTCAGCCGGTTCCTCTCGTTAATAACAGGTTCTCGTTACCCATCAGGCTGGTGTCCATTGATGGTGAGACTGTCCCTAATTTTGTCACTTTTACAGGTCAGGATCAGGAAACCGGCGACAGTATTATCTTTATCGCAAAACTCGTGTCAGATAAGCAGCCACCATCACCCCCAGTTATCACGGTCAGCGATCTTGAGAATGGCAAGGTAAAGACGCCGCTACCTGTCTTCACTGTCAGCTATAATGAGCCGGTGCGGATACTGGCCGTTAGTCTCAAGGAAAATGCAGCAGTGACCTTTGCATCAAGCACCACAGATAATCAGACATTCCGCTTCATGGTGCAGCAGCCACTGGTGAACAGGCAGTACACGTTCCAGATCAAGGCTGAAGACGTTCTCGGCAATGCGCAACGGTCATTCAGTGAATTGTCGTTCCAGCTACAGGCAAATGACACTGAAATTATCCTTGTAAAGCCGCGGCATGGAGCAGCAACAGCTATCCCGACAGACATTGAAGTAGCGACCACACGGTATGCGACGTGCTCTTATGCGTTCTCTGCAACTGGTGCCTACACGCGTTTTACTGAAACCGGTCTTGACCAACAGAAACTTGTGCATCGCATCCCGGGATTCAGCCAGTTCTCTGCGACGCAGGCGACTCCATTTTATGTGAAATGCAATGATGGTCTGAAAGACATGACTGCTACTTTTGCGTTGACTGTCGATGGCCGTGCTCCGCAGATCACCAAAGCAGTGGCGGATCCAGCGATGATTATCCAGCAGCCTCTACAGACAAAATTGAAAGTCGAGACAGATGAAGTGACTGTCTGCAAATACAGCAAGACCTCGACGAATTATGACCAGATGGCCTTTTTTGCAACAGAAGATGCATTAAAGCGGAACACATACAAGCTGGCGCATGAGCAGATGATTACGCTGCCGACAGTCGAGGCAGGGGTGCACACCTATAATGTGAATTGCGAAGATCCAGCAAGCAATCGGGCAGGGAATCGGCAGATATCCTTTACGCTGGTTGATCAAGAGTTGACCGTCGCATTTGAAGAGCCACAGGCTGTTATTGGTGATGCGCGTGTCATTGTCAAGGTAAAAACAAATAAAGATGCGGAATGCACCTATGCGTTCAATGGCACCCAGCCCATGCAAGGCAACCAAAAAGACCACACGCTTGATTTGGGCGTCCTGCCTGAAGGCCGATATTCCGGGAGCGCAACATGCAAATCATTCTCCGATATTTTTGGCGCACGCCTGCAAGAAAAGACAGCATCCCACTCGTTCATCCTGGACCTGTCCCCGCCAGTCCTTAATGCGTTGACCGTCTCCAATGCCAGCTGCCCGGATAAACGGACTGGGCTGTACAGTATGACTGCGACATTCAACGGCGCCGATAATGAGAGTGACATTGACAGTTACATCTATACCATAGCAACCGTTGACCGGTCACAGTTCATTATTCCAGATACTAATAGTGTGTCGTCACAAGTCTTCCTGAGCCGGCTCAACTTCAGCGTTGGCGAGTCTTATGTCTTTGCGGTCGCAGCCCGCAACAAGTTAAATCGGACGAGCCAGGTACTCATTTCTGAGCCGATTGTTGTCTATGGGAACAGATCGCAACAATGTCTTGAATCAAAGCCACCCGAGATATCCATTGATGTCAAACAAACTCCTCGTGGCATATCTGTGGGCGTCATCTGCAAGGATGACACTGGTTGTGATCCCTCAACCATCAAATATGGCTTATCCAGCGACACCTCTTGTACGCCTACTCTTGCTTACACTGGCCCTCTTGAAGTCTCAGCATCAAAGACAATTTGTGTTATTGCTTGTGATACACTGGGGAACTGCGTCACAGCACCGGTCACAAAACAGCTGGCATTCCTTGATGCTGACCTTGACAGCATCCCCGATTGGGCTGATAAATGTGCTAATACTGCCGCTGGCGACGTTGTTGACGTTGATGGGGCGTTCATTGGCTGTTCTGATGTGCAGAAAGTCAAGGACACTGATCAGGACGGGGTGCCAGACAGTACAGATATCTGTGCAGACACGCTGACCGGTGAGACTGTGGATGCGAAAGGATGCAGCGACGCCCAGCGTGCTGCAGACCGTGATGTGGATGGGGTGCCTGATCTGGAGGACAAGTGCCCAGATCAGTCCGGGCCCAAGGATAACTTTGGTTGTCCCAAGCCAGAGGCGGACACAGATGGTGATGGCGTTCCTGATAGTACAGACAAATGTCCGGCGACTGAGGCAGGAATCCTGGTTGATGAGACTGGCTGTGAAGCAAAGAAACCAACAAAAGTGCTGCCGTTGGTCCTGCTCTTCTTCGGGTTGCTTCTGATTGCAGCCGGCGTTGGCTATCTGGTGTACAAGAAATATTATTACGAGCCGCCAAAAGTGGAGCGGGCGTCCGAAACATTGGCAACAGAGAATCTGCAGGCACTCGAAGCCCAGCGTCGGCTGGATGAGCAAAAGCAGTACCTCGAGGAGAAGCGGCGTGAGGAGATCCGGCAACGCCTTGCGCAGCGGGAAGAAGAACGGAAGAAATTGTTTGCTGGCTTTGAAAAGCCGGCAGAACGTCCGACTGCCGAAGTCAAGGAAAAAGTGACTCCCTTGGTGCTGGAGAAGAAATATGTTGAAAGGACGCCGCTTATGACTGATGTCTTCACCCGGCTCACGAAGTTAGGCAGGGAAGATGTCTTTGCACGCCTTGACGAGATTATCAAGCAGGACGAGCGGCAGCAGTTCCACAAACTCATCGCTGTGCCCAAGGAAGACATCCCTAAGGAGAAAATCTTTGATGAACTGGCGAAAGAGTCTGGTGTTGACAGGGAAAAACCAAAGCCAGTAAGCTACGAGGAATTGCGCAATGTAACCCATCCAAAGGTCGAGCCAGAGAAGAATCTCGCCAAACAGATGTTGTCTGCAACAGAAAAAGAAGAAATCCGGAAGACTGTCCATGAAGAAATAAAGAAACTACAGGAGAAGAAGACCATCACGCGACAGGACATCATTGATTTCATCAGCGCATTACCCAAGAATGAGCGCATTGATTACCATGTCACGCAAGTGCTGCTTGCATATCTGCTCCACCACAAGAAAATGACGACAGAGGATGCATCCACTATTCTCGTGGAGCTGGAGAAGAAAAACGTCCTGCTTGCAGAAGACATAGCAGACATCTTGTTCCATCTCCACCTGAGGTAACGATGAAAAAAGGCATGATGGACCAAATTTTGCTGTACATCCTTGCGCTCTTTATCACTGCGCTGATTCTTTTCTATGGATACCGGGCAATAGCGAGCCTGCAAAATCGTGCAGAGGAAATTGCCCTTGTACGCTTTGAGAAAAGCCTGCAGGCAAAGATAGAAACACTCGCGTCACAATATGAGTCTGTCCGCATAGAAGAATTTGATGTCCCTAAAGGTGTCGACAAAGTGTGCTTCGCCGATGAGCAGCGTGCGCCCGGACAGGATACCGCCGAACTCTGCAAGCCCAACGGAAAAAATTATGATCAAAAGACGAGCCCTGTTGTCTGTGATGCACTCACCGCAAAAACAGACAATGTTTTCTTGCTCCCATCACTGCAAAACCTGAAGATCAAAAAAGTGAAGCTTGAGGGTGGCACAAGCTGCATCCCCTCAAAAGGGGGCAGAATTGTGTTGCGCCTCACCGGACAAGGCGATGGTACCAGTATTGAGACAACATAAAAAGAAAGGTCAGATAGAACTCCCGTTTCACTTAGTCTTTGCTCTTATTGCCGGTTCAGTCATTTTGCTGATTTTCATTATGTTTGCGTTTAAAGGCTTTAAGATATCGAAGGCCGAAGCTTCTATTGACATCGCAAATACATTGCACCTGCTCTTGACAAGTACTGAGGTCAGCCCCAAAACATTCCTTCCGATAGATGATTTGCCTAAAGTGCAGCTTGACTTCACTTGTGAAGATTTCAGTGTTGATGGGCAGGCAAAGAGCTACCGGAACAAGATTGTTTTTGCCCCTTCAACAGTGACCACGACGCGCCTGAGGCTCTGGTCATTTGACTGGAATGCCCCCTTCTATGTCACGAATATGATTTCTATCACAAGCCCCAGTGTGCTTTATGTTTTTGTTGCACTTGCTCAGGATCCCCTCTATAAATATCTGGAAGAGAGCATTCCCAAAAATATTACTCGCATTTTGGTGCCACCCGGCTCATTAGGTACATTCAAGCCCACTGGCCACGACCAGACACGATTTATTTTTGCGAATACCCCAGCTGAAACACTCTCTCAAGCATTTGCCAACAAGAAAATAAGTGGCCTCCGCGTGGAGGGAAAGTCAGATGATGCAACTATCACCTTTCTGACGAAAAATTTTGCTGGTTCTCAGGAAGCATTTCCTGCGACAGGCAATGCGCTCCTCTTCGGAGCAATATTCAGTGATTCATTGGAGACCTATAAATGCAATGTGAACAAGGCAACAGCACGGCTCAGGAATCTTGCACAGATTTACATGAAAAAGCAGAACTACCTGAGAAGCAATGTCCGGGACAAACCGACATGTAGCTATAATGCTGACTTTGGTGCATTGATGAGGGGAGAGGTAACAGGTGTGCAATCCTTGAGGAAAATCAACCAGCAACTCCAGCAGCAATCCTGCCCACTGATTTATTGACAATGAGAAAAGCGCAGATAAAAATGGGGGAAAACATTGCAGTTCTTCTTGTTTTCACAGTCCTGCTTGTCCTCGGCATTATTTTTTATGTCCAATACAAACGGGGAACGGTCAGCGAAGAGGTGCGGGAGCAGCGTATCAAATCAGCCATAGAAACTGCCCAACGCATCGCTTACCTGCCCGAAGTTCAATGCTCTGAAGATGGCATCCAGCGTGAGAATTGCTATGATAAGGCCAAGATTGAAGCAGCCAGTGATGTCATGAAGAATGACAAGAATTTTTATTACAGCATTCTTGGGTACAGTACTGTAGAAATTGAGCTTGTCTATCCCCCACCACAAACGAAAGTTAAACTCTATGAGAATATAAAGCCCGGGACCGTGAGCAAGGAAATGACACAAGCCCCCATTGCGGTCTACGTCCCTGAAGAAGATAGATATGTCTTTGGTGTGTTGAAGGTGACCGTCTATGGCTAGAGGACAGGCAGAGATTTTGGGCATCGCCATTATTATTGTCCTTGTCATTCTCGGTTTTCTCTTCCTGCTGCGCTTTGCTACACCAGGAGAAAGCGCTAAACTCAAGGAACGTCTCAACCGTGCGCAGATAGCCAATAATGTCCTGAGTGCAATGCTAAAAACATCGGACATTATCTGCGACCCTTTTAAGAAGCCGAAGCTGGAAGAGCTTCTCATTGACTGCGCTGAAAATCAGATTCAGGGAGGCAGCGTGGTCTGTCAGGGGAAGCTGTCATGCCAGTATATCACTGATGTCCTCAAAAACCATATCCTCAAGGAAAGCGTCGGGAAATGGAAGCTGGGGTATGAGTTGATGGCAAAGCAGGCTGGTACCATTCTCCCTAACTTTCCCATGAAACAGCCACCAGTTGGTGTGACAACAGCAAGTGGCTGTCCCGCGACTGCAGAAGTCGACAGTCAGACGTACCTTCTGCCGACGACAACAGGGATGTTGGAAGTGACGTTGAAGATATGTACATAATTATATGGTTGGTCTCAATAAGTTTATCCGCCACAAATCGCTGCGTGCTGTTTTTAGTCAATAGCAGGATATCTATTTATATACTTCCAATTCCATTTTTTGCGAGGTTACCCCAAACGTGTAGATATAGAAAGGAGGGACAAAAATGCCAGCAAAATACACCTATCCCGATGTCCATTATTTGCTTGATGTTGAAGCGCTCAGTGAAGAGGATTCTCTTTTTATGGAAAGACTTCGTACGGGATTGAAGGTCCACCCGCAAATAAAAGTCTACCAGGATTTCTCCTTGGAAAAGCAGCTAGCGATATTCTTTGGTTTCTATGCACACAGTTCACCGAAGGAGTACGAAGGTCTCTACAACGTCTCGCTCACTTGGGGAAACTTCACATTGTATGATGAAAAGTTGGGGGCACATTCTTCTGGCGGTTGGTTTGTTAAGGGCAACCTTGTGGTTCCAAAAGCATTGGACGGATTGGTTTTACGGGTAGGAGCCCCTCATGATAGTCCCATCAGAATTTTCCCACAAAAAGGCTCGCAGCATTTTGGTAACCCCCCAGCGGACCTCGGGGCCATACGGTGCAAATAGCAGAACGACGAGCCCTATTTCCCCTTGAGTTTAATGCCCCATAACTTACTGTGGGGCAGTTCACGACGCGATGCTATTTTTCCATGCTCGTCCCACCATACCTTTTTAAACGTCCTCTCCCTTCACTAAAGGATGAACATTCTTGCATTTGCTGACCTGCACGCCCAACAATCATCCATGCAGGAACTGCAAAAGAAGGCAAAAAGTGCTGATCTTATTATCGCAGCGGGGGATCTTTCTGTCTTTGGCCACCATCTTGAGTTAGTTATGACATTCTTAACAACCTTATCTAAACCGGTTCTTGTCGTCCATGGCAATCATGAGGACGAAGAAGATATACGGTCCTTGATAAAAGGCCCCCTCCACTTTGTGCACGGGCAGTGCTATGTCCACGATCGGACTTTATTTATTGGCTGGGGTGGTGGTGGCTTTGCACTGGTTGACAGGGTATTTGAGCAGAAGATGCATCTATTGCTCCGTCAATGCAAGAAATATGACCGAACTGTGTTCATTACTCACCAGCCGCCGTATGGGACGAAACTGGATTACATCTATGGGCACCATGCCGGGAGCAAGTCCTACAGGGATTTTATTGTCAAGGCAAAACCGACATTGGCTATCTCTGGTCATCTTCATGAGACGGCCAAAAAAAGGGATGTGTTGGGAAAAACGCTCTGTGTCAATCCTGGGCACAATGGCTTGCTGCTTACACTGTGAAGGACATAATACGGCTGTCAAAATCTCCCCGAGCCAAAAGTACTACTCTGCTTGCCTCTTTCTCGTCGAGAATCTTCAGTTCCGGGTTATGCCGGATGATCTCCTGAGCAAACTGCTGTATCTCCTGGTGGCTGGGCATATTGCTGATTTCCAGACGTTCACGCGAATGGCCCACCCACATATACCCCTTGAGTTCGTAGAATGTTGCTCGTACTGTCTTGAACATCTCTGCGTAGAGTTCCGGATGGACCATGGTATATCCTTTGGTTAGCGTCATCCTGATGACGGTGCGCGAGAACTGTGGCAAGAGCTGCAGTGTCTCCTGCAGGCGTTCCCATGAATCATGCGCAATAGGCATCGCCGATTTCTGATAAATTTCGTTGGTCGGACCGTACAGGCTGACATACAGCTGTGTTGGCTGGTTGTTTACCAGCTGTTTGACCATTGTCGGAATCGTCCCATTCGTGACAAGATACGAGGAGATCTTCTTTCTCCGTAATTCTGCAATGAGCTCGGGCAATCGTGGGTACATGGTTGGCTCGCCGGTAAGCGAAATGGCAAAATGGATAGGCTTCTTCATTTCCTCCAGCCGCTGCTTGTCCACAAATGGATTTCCGCCAAATCCCTGCAGGTACTTCACTTGTTCTCGTATGCAGCCATCGATGATGTCGACCGGGTCATCAACAGGACCCTGCCATGTGGGATGGGCATACTTTGTATCACGCCAGCAAAAGACGCAGCGGTGGTCGCACTGGTGCGTAGGACTCATCTGCACGCATCGCCATGAATTGATGCCATAAAACTGGCATTTGTAGCATGTGTCAACTCCCTTGATGGCTTTCTTGGTCCATTCACACACCTTGACAAGGCTATGGTTTCCCACAACACGGTATCCCTGCCGCTCAAAATCAAGCTTTTTCTCCGCCGAAATCATAACGCATGGGCAAAACGGGAAATATATAAATCATGACGTTTCTCTCAATGCAATGGACGTTGCTGACTATCTTACCGCTGCACAAAAAAACAAGAACTATACAGCATGGCAGAAAACGCATCCCCACGCGTTTCTCAGTTATTTCTATTCAGATGGGACCTGTGAGCAAATTGGATTTTATGATGAACAAACAGATAAAGTCTTCTCAGTGCAGTTTGGTAATGACACTGTGCTCTCTGCATGGGAAGATGACGTCTACAGAGACCCGGCAAAACGCGTTGAGCCACTTCTTCTGGAGACAGTAACACAATCTTTTTTAGCAATAAAAACTGCAGCTACCGCTTTCTTCGAGGGGAAATATAAGACAACACTCCTCCGGACCCTCTATGTGCTTGAAAAAATTGATGGTACTGTTGTCTGGAATGTGACCTTTGTCATGCCGTCTCTTGTCCTTCTGATCATAAGGCTTGATCCATCAACAGCGAAAGTGCTCGAGGAGCGACAAACAAGACTTACGTCCTGAGGCAAGGCACGACAGCTGTCCAGACCTTCTCTGCAATCTGCTCACGCGACAACAAAAGGTCATGTCTAACACAGTCAATGACGTGCCAATTCCTTTCAGCAGCAAGCAGCAGGTATTGTTCCACCACTTTTCTCTGGAAGCCCCAATCTTTTTCGTGCAAATCCTTCTGTTTTCCTGTCTCTCGTTGCTCCTGCTCAGCCAGATGTTCTGTAACGTGTGGCGGGACATGAAGATAAACCACTGCATCTGAACGTGGTAATCCCAAGAGGCCATGCTCAAGCCTTTCCAACCACTGGAGGAAAGATGCCCTGTCCTCAGGAGGCAGCTTTGCGCTCTGGAAAGCCATGTTTGATTCCACATACCTGTCCAAGACGATAATTGTATTCTGCGCAAGCCATCTTGTCAACTGCTCCTTTGCACCAAATCGGTCGACTGCATATAACACTGACGGAATTTTTGCCCCCAACTCTGACAGGTATTCTTTTCTCAGGTTCAGATATGCAGTAATGGGTTCCCCGGTGAATGATTGATATTGGGGGAAATCAAGCAGTGCTGCCCGGTATCCCTCCGTCTGTAGCCGCTCATACAGCAGAACTGCCTGTGTATGCTTTCCTGACCGGTCAGTCCCGTCGATTGTGATTATCTTACCTGTCTTTTTTTCTAACGTCTCCATGCCCATCACCCTCATAATTCCTATGTGTTCGGATTTATATCATTTTGCAAAACTATAAAAACATCTGACTGCTGTGGCTGAGCCATGATTCTGGGACTAGCCGGGACAAATGCAAGCGGTAAAGGAACCCTCTGCTCTATTTTGAAGGAACACTACGGCTTTGCCATTGTTTCACTTGCAGACCCATTGCGGGAAGAAGCTGCTGCGCGGAAATGGGAATCGTCGACCAAAAATCTCATTTCCCTCGGTAATGAATTCCGTGAACGCGACGGCCCCGGAGCATTGGCTATCCTTATCAGGAAACGTCTCCCTTCCGGTGACGTGGTCATTGACTCGATCCGGAATCCTGCCGAAGTAACAGAACTGCGAAAGCTACCGTCATTTGTGCTGGTCAGCCTTGATGCTCCCCTGAAGGTTCGTTATGAACGGGAGCGTAGCCGTGGGCGCGTCGGGAATGTAAAATCGTATGAAGAATGGCTTGCGATTGAGAAAATGGAAGATGAACAGAATCCGCTCCATCTGCAAGTCCATGCATGCATGGCCATGGCTGACTATGCACTCGTGAACGATGGCTCTGGTGAAGAGCTTAAACAAAAAGTTGCAGCGGTGCTGAAGGGGATAAAATAACTACATAAAAACAACGACTTTATTACGTGCATGCTCACCTGTTTTTATGCGCACCTGTCTCTTCGTAAGCTTCTTGAGGTAATTGCAGAGTTCACGGTTGGCCTTGCCCTTCTCAGGAGGGGCTGCTAACGCAATGTAGACGATTCCTTGGTCCACTTTCCGGATGTCGTTTCTTGCAGCACCCGGGATAACGTGGACGTGCAGTTCGTTATCCTTCACATAGCTAAGAATGTCCATCCATCCTTTGTGTTCCAAAGGTTTTTATACTCTTTGCCTTCAGGCAGCATGCGATGAAACCAATGGGTAGTCTTGATCTGGATGGTGTCCTCTGCTCATTTTTACCTTCCTTTCTTGATGAAGTGAACAGGAACTATCCCTTTACGTTGCGGGAAGAGGATGTTGTAGATTATGACTTCACGCTTCTCGGCTTGAAAGATGAGCAGATAAAACATGTCTACAAAAAAATGTTCGAGAAAGAGGCATATCTCCATATGCTTCCAATCGACGGTTCCTCATTTGTGGATACTCTCACCCAGGCATATGAACTGATGATTGTCACAGCACGACCTCCAGTGTTACAAGCACAGACGAATGCATGGGTCAACAATAATTTTCCACTGCTGTTTCATCGGGTCTTGTATGGTGAGGACAAACATCAGCTCGTCAAAGAGCACCATTGTGTTTTCCATGTGGATGATTACCCGGACCATATCCATGCAATGGTGGGGAGTACCACGTTGCCTGTCCTGTTCTCACGGCGCTCGAATACAGGCTATGTCACACAATTCACCTACGGGGACAACACACTGGATGGAGTACTCGACTACTATGCTGCCCACAATGGTTTTCCTTCTGTTCGTGTCAACAACTGGGCCGACTGCTGCTCACTGTTACTGCAATTCAGCCAAAGTAAAGCGGTTTCTCTTCTTTCATCTGCTTTGCGCGTGCAGCCTTAAACTGCTTCATCAGGTCCTTGTACATTGAGGCAATATCGGGCGTTACTGAAGGGCCGACTGTCTCCAGCGCAGCTTCGAAATGATCCATCGTGATTTCCTTTGCCTTGATATTCCCCCGCAGCGCGTGGATTGCAGCCTCCCTGCAGACTGCTTCAAGATCAGCGCCGACGTACCCATCGGTCAACTCTGCGACTTTTTCCAGATTAACGCCTTGCAAGGGCATTTCACTTGTGTGAACCTCTAATATCCTTTTTCTTGCTTCCTTGGTTGGCACGTCCACGAGAATGATGCGGTCAAACCTGCCCGGTCGCAACAATGCCGGGTCGACAATGTCTGGTCTGTTCGTCGCTGCAATGACAACAACATCATGTAACTCTTCCAACCCATCCACCTCAGTCAGGAACTGGTTGACAACACGCTCTGTCACGTGCGAGTCGCTGCTTGCTCCCCGCCGCGGTGCAAGGCTATCTATCTCGTCAAAGAAGATAATGGTCGGTGCAGTCTGCCGTGCTTTCTCAAAGACTTTCCGCACAGCTTTTTCGCTCTCACCTACCCACTTTGACAGGAGTTCCGGTCCCTTGACAGAGATGAAATTTGCTTCACTTTCCGTGGCAATAGCCTTGGCCAGGAGTGTCTTCCCCACCCCAGGAGCCCCGTACAATAGTATTCCCTTCGGGGGGTTCACGCCTAGCCGCTTGAATGCATCCGGAAATTTGAGTGGCCACTCCACCGCTTCTTTAAGCTCCTGCTTGACATTCTCCAAGCCGCCGACATGCTCCCACTTCACTGCAGGGATCTCGACCAAAACTTCACGCATGGCGCTTGGTCGGACAACCTTCAGCGCATCAGTGAAATCTTTCTGTGTAATCTTTAGCTGCTCGAGCATATCCTTTGGGATCGCCTCTTCTTCCTCCAGTTTCAAGTCGGGAAGAATCCTGCGCAGGACAATCATTGCAGCTTCTTTTGCAAGCGCGCTCAAATCAGCACCGACAAAACCATGGGTGATGTCTGCGATCTTCTTGAGGTTTACTGTTTTATCCAAAGGCATGTTTCGGGTATGGATTTTAAGGATGTTTAGTCTTCCTTCTTTTCCCGGAACACCGATCTCTATCTCGCGATCAAAGCGCCCGGGTCTGCGCAATGCCGGGTCAAGGGCATTTGGTCTGTTCGACGCAGCGATAACCACAACTTTACCTCTGCTCTTGAGGCCATCCATCAATGCAAGCAACTGGGCCACAACACGACGCTCTACTTCGCCCTGTACTTCTTCACGCTTTGATGCAATCGCATCAATCTCGTCAATGAAAATAATGGACGGCGCATTCTTTTCAGCCTCTTCAAACTTTTTTCTTAAATTTTCTTCACTTTGACCATAATATTTGCTCATTATCTCGGGACCATTGATCAGCAGGAAGTTAGAATTGCTCTCATTTGCTACAGCTTTAGCGAGAAGCGTCTTTCCTGTACCGGGTGGGCCATGTAACAAGACACCTTTAGGCGGTTCAATGCCCAACCGTTCAAACACTTCCGGGTGTTTCAATGGTAATTCAACCATTTCCCGAATTTTCTTGACTTCTTCCTCAAGGCCGCCAATATCTTCGTAGGTGACTTCAGGAATGACTTCCTCCTTGACTTCAATGGCCTCTGGGTTCAGCACAATTTCTGTTGCATCAGTGATAATGACCGCTTGCTTTGGATTCGTGTCTGCGATGACAAACTTGATATCGCCAAAGCCAAGCCCGGCAAATTCTTCATCAAGCATGCTGAATATATCTTCAAAGAACGGTGATTCTGTCATCGTTGTCCTACGTCGTCGGGTTCCGCCAAGAGAGACAATGTCTCCTTTTACAACAGCCCGCCCGAGGAGACCGTGTTTGAATGTGGCTGGTGACGCGCGGACAATGACTCCCTTCTTGGCCGGTGCTACAATAATACGCTTTGCTTCTTTAACATCAGCCTTTTTTACTTTTACATACTCGCCAATGCTTGTCCGGGCATTTTTCCTGATGAGCCCGTCCATGCGGATAATGGACAGCCCGATATCGCTCGGGTACGATCTGTCGACAATTGCGACCGTTTTCCGTTCTCCTTCGAGCTCAACAATGTCGCCTGCCCGGACGCCTACCTTTTGCATGAATCCAGAATCAATGCGGACAATACCCTTATTGACATCGTCCTGCACTGCCTCAACTACTTTGCATTTCAGTTCTTCGGTCATGGGTATCCCTCCCTGAATATGACTTTATATCTTTTCCGCTGTTTCATCATATGGTCAGCAAATGCTATTTTCTCCAGAATGCTCTCGACAGAGCCAAGGTATTTCACGACGCGCTGTTTTGTCCTGTCTGCCTCGCGCACTCCTTCGACAACATAATAATAAACCTTCACGCCGCTTGCGCGGTGGAATCTCTTGATGCGGATGTACATGAAAGGCGTAGGCACAACATCTCCTATTTAAATCTTTCTTGATTGTATTATAACAACTGCAGTCATCCAGTTCAACATAGGCACAATGGTCACTGTTTCAGCATAGTCGCGATAAGCCTTGGATCATAGCCCCGCGTCCTGAGGAACTGCGCAATGTCATTATCTTCAAAACCGTCCTTCCTATAGCTGGCGATGGCGTGCCGGACGCCTTCAATCTGTTGGACATATGGTCTGAGGAGCACTTCTATGGTTGCTGTTGGCCATTCGTGCAATGCATCCTTTATGTCGGGGGGCATTCTGCCAGTCAGGAATTCGTCTCTGACACGGCTCTGCAATGCCCGCATCGTCGCCAGACACTCTTTATACAGCGTTTCAGCGACGTGCTCTGGCACATTCTGGGTAATGAATAATTTCATAAGTGTTGCCTTCGGCATTTGCTGGACAAGTGCACTGACTCCTTCCTTAACCAATCGATCTTTTGTGTCGCGCACTTCATGGACCATCCGGGTAACTGCCTTTTGTGGGGCATCACGGAATGCCTGTTGTATGTTATCGTCCACTTCTCCTGCTATGACTTGCTGCCAGATCTGTTCATACAATCCAGTAAGTTTGTCTGGTTTGTATGGCTCCATTATCGTTTCTTTTACCTCGTCAGGCCACGCCAATTCCCGCTCCACGACCTGTAATGGTTTGCCTCGTGCCAATTCTGATTTGACGTTCTCTCTCGCAGCTTGTGCAGCACGAGCAGCCTCATCAACAATTTTCATTGCAGTATCATCAGGCACTCCTTGTGCAACAAGCATCTTCATAGCAACAGTCTGACCAACTCCCCGGAGCAATGCTGCGGTTATCTCTTGCAGCCACCTCTCTTTTATCCTATGCACACTGTGCAATGCTTCATCAATAAGAGATGATGCGTATTGCTTGTATTTGTCCAATGCATCCTTTCTGCTCAGTCCCCAAATCAGGTTCTGCAAGGATGCAATGGCCTTTTCGTGGCTTTGCGTTGCAAGCCGTGTAATGTAGGAGGCATCCCAGCCTACGTTGCTGAATGAGGTTGCAATCTGTGCGGGGCTGTATCCACGGCGTATTGCTTCTCCTACCGCGTTGACAACTGCTTCCTGTGCACCTGCATAGTGCTGCAGGTGTGCATAACTTGCCTTGGGCCACCCTTTCTTCTGCAGTGCCTGTTTTATGTCCTCAGGTGAGTACCCTTTCCTGGTTGCATCTTGGATGAATGCGTCCAATTGTGTCAGCGCGTGCTCTGCCATCTGCTGGTGCACAAATACCTCGGGCCACCCATTTTTGATGAGAGCAGCCATGATGTCTACAGGTTTCTTTCCCTCAGCAAGCGCATGTGCAATGAATGCCTTTGCCTGGTTGATATGCTGCTGGACAAGCTCGTACTGCTTCTCGAATGCATCATGGCTCATTCCGGTCTCCCGCAAGATTGTCTCTTTATGCTCCCCAGCCAGAACACCTTTAACGATTGCGGCAGCTGTCGCGGGAACTGGTTTCTTTGCCTGCTGCTTGGTATACAGGAGATAGCTGCTCACCGCCACTGCAGCAAGAAGCACAAGAAGCAATAATGAGTATAATGCAATGACTACTGGTTTGCGTTCAACCACAACAGGTTTCACTTCGAAGAGAGGTGCTTCTTCTTTTTCCATATACTCGCACAATTCCGTCTCAACTTTAGGTGGAGTGCACTTGGCCATATCAGTGCACATCCTGCTGCGGTATCCTGTCTCATTATATGCACCCCACTCTTCGCAGACCCATTGCTCGGTGCATGCAGCCGCATAACCGGTAAATCCTCCCGTCAGTGTCTCAAACCATCCCTTCTTCTTTGTTATCGTGACAGCAGGCGCTTCCTTGCACTGTCCACAATCAAATGCACAATTCGAACAGGTTTCTCCTTCGTCGCAGGTATTGTCTCCGCAGTATGGTGCATACGGTGACGGGCCAATACCTAAGCCCGGATCATGTGGGCGAAGCGTGATGTTCACATATAGTAACCCTTTTTCAAGCTGCTTATAGACAGTCCACTCAGTATCATTATTGCATCTGCCTTCAGTGAAGTTCCAGTTGACACATTTATACACGTTGAATCTGGGCCCGGCACAAACGTATCCTAACTCGATCGTCATCTCCGTGAAGTTGGCAATTGGTTCAACGCCGATGATGCTCTGGAACTTGGTGAAATTAGAGGCGTTCACTGGTAGTTGTTGCAACCGGACATACTTGCTGATATTGAAGAAGCCGCCAGGCGCACCGGTTCCGGAGACAGAGATGCGTGTAATAACGGGCACGGGTTGTGCTTGTGTCACTGGCTGCGCTTCAGGTGCTGTCACGACTGCTGGCGCAGATGGTGCAGCGGGTGCTGCTTCTGCCGTCGGCGCTGTTGGAGCAGGCGCAGCCTTTTCTCCTCCGCCGCTAAAGCCGCTGGGAGCAGGTGTCGGCTCAGGCGCAGCCGTGACGGTTATGTCGGTCTGTCTGCTAATGGTTGAATAGGTATCTGTTACAGTAATTGTCGCAATGTCTGTCGCAACACCTCCTGCAGTGAATGTTACCACTGATCCCGATAATGATGCGGTCACGCCACCTGTGGTCGTTACTGTATACATCAAATGATCAACATCTTCGTCGCTGAAATAATCATTTAAGTCGATGGTCAAAGATTCCCGTGCCCTGAATGTCTGCGCAGGGACACTACCTGTTGGCGGGACATTGACAAAGAGCGTGAATGCAGGCGTCGTATTCCAGTTATTGCTTGTATCGTTTGCATAGAACCGCCATGCCAGCCGCGTACCATGAGTCGAATTGATGCGGGTAATGTTAATGGAATGATTTGTGGTTCCACTGAAGCGCTGGAATGTGCTGTTGACAAAGACCCCAGTATCATTGATGCTGAATATGAAACCGGACAAGCCAGTATCATCGCTCCACGTCGTGTTGAAAAGCACAGTATCATTTTGTTTCACGCCGGTGAAGTTAGTGACGTTATTGAACCAGAATGGGGGGGTATTGTCAGCAATGCCAAAGGTGAAGATAGCAGTGGCATTCCAGTTATTGCTCGTATCATTGGCATATACCCTCCAGCCGACAGTGCCAAACGCAGAAGAAGCGATGGTATACGCAACGCTGCTTACATTCGTAGTCCCGCTGAATCTGACAAAGCTTTGGTTGACAAACCCCCCAGAATCATTGCTACTGAAAATGAAGCCAGAGAGTCCGATATTGTCTGTCCACGTGACATTGAATATGCCCACTTCCCCCACAGTGATTGTAGTAAAGTTGGTAACATTATTGCTCCATGCCGGCTCCTGCCCCGTGATGGAGAAGGTGAAGATGTTTGTGACGTTCCAGTTGTTGCCGGTGTCATTCGCATAGACCCTCCATCCGATGACTACTCCATTCATTGCAGTGATGTTGACTGTATGCGCCACCGAACTGACATTTGGTGTTCCAGAGAAGCGGACAAAGGAGTTATTGACAAACTGCCCCGAGTCGTTGATGCCGAAGATGAATCCAGACAGACCCACATCATCAGTCCACGTGACATTGAACAAGCCATTGTCTCCTTCGCTGATAAAGGTGAAGTTAGTCGCATTGCTGCTCCATGTAGACTCCAGGTCCATGATGGAGAAGGTGAAGATCTCTGTGACATTCCAATTGTTACTAGTGTCATTTGCATAGACCATCACACCGATAATTGTACCGTTTCTTACTGTGATGTTAATGGTATGCGCCACAGAACTAACATTGGTGGTTCCAGAGAAGCGGACAAATGAGTTGTTGACAAATGCACCGGAATCGTTAATGCTGAAGATAAACCCAGACAGCCCGACATTGTCCCTCCATGTGATGTTGAATAACCCGTTTTGTCCTGCGTTGATGCTCGTGAAGTTGGTAGCCTCACTGCTCGATGTCGGTGCAGACCAGTCACCAGACACTGTTGCCTGTTGCATTGACCCAAAGTCAATCCCATCGCTTGGCTCTATCTGGAATGTGACATTTGACC
>JACQSS010000042.1 GCA_016211195.1 Candidatus Woesearchaeota archaeon | reverse complement strand
TTTGACGCTCAAGCTAAGGGGCGCCTGGTGCTTCTCAACGACTATAGTGATGGCCTCGTTGGCGGCAACCTCGTCCACTATCGTGGGCGTTTCGTCGGGGTAGGCGCAAATGTAGATAACGTGCAGAGCGCGCGCCGCAACAATCTGGAAGGCACATTGAATCAGGAAATTATGTCTGCACTCAATGCTCAAAGAGTTTTTGAGTACAATGGCGTTGTATACGCACCAGTCCAGGGCGTCATCCTGAAAAACCAATAGTTTTATGTATTCTTCTGTCACCGCATCCCTTGGAGGGATGTGCAATGACGTTAGCTAATCTGGTGAAGAAAGTGAGTTCTGCAATGTTGATTCCTGTCATGGCTGTCGCTGTTGATGTGACACCAGTGCAGGCTGATCATAATGCTGTCTATGCATCGTATGTGCGGAAAAGTGCACGCACCAGTAATCCACAGGGTATTCTCTATGGTCCAGAAACGCCCAATGGGGCTGCCAAGATTGATGGTCCTAAACCATTTGTTGGCCGTGAAGGGTATATTGACGTGGGTTTTCATCAGCCTGTCTTCAATGGCTATGGACCTGATCTTATGGTCAATGCGACAAACAGTGGTGTCTATGAAGTTTATGCACGTGACCCAAGGACATTCCAGTGGTATCCTTTAGGACAAGGTCAGGGGTGCAGTGCCTTTGACATCGGCTACCTCCCATTTGCAACCGAGTTTCGGATACGTAATATAACTGTGATGAAGAACATCTTTGTGGACTGGTCCATGAACCTTCACCCCTATCCGTCTTACCCGATGGACGATTAAGCGACACCTTTATAAATTCAGACGACCTTGGAATAGCCGGTGGCTGTGATGAAAAAGGGCGTCCTTGGTATTACTGTCTTTCTGCTGTTTCTCCCAGTCATTGTAGCGCAGGATTTCAGCGTCGCTGTTGAGCCGATAAAGGGACGCGTGAATGCAGATGAGATTGCATCATTCTACCTGACCATTACGAATATTCTCGACAAGCCCGATGATTATTCGCTGGAATTCAGCGACGTTGGTTTATGGGAGTCTTACTATACAGATCCTTTGAGTGATTATCTTTCCGGCATCAACAATGTCGCAGCCCGCGGTCAGTACACGACGAGAGTATATCTCCGCCCGATGAAGACGACACCCGTCGGTTACCATACAACAAAAGTGCTCGTGCGGTCGAAATCCACCGGAAAAACAGACATTGCTGAACTGACAGTCTATATCACAGCTGGTCCATCAAAAAAGGAGTATCTGCCGAATGTGCATTGTTCGGTCCGTGTGCCTGACAAGATTGATCCGCGGAGCGAGACAAAGTTCACTGTCGCGCTCACCAACAGGAACACGCGCAATATCACGTCGTTGGATATAGAATTTGCAAGCACTCTGCTCAAGAATGTCGCCCCATATATCACCAGCCTTGGCCCCTCTGAGAAGAAAGAGGTCACCTTCCCCCTTCTCTTTGATCCACTTCACCCCCCACAGAAAGATGCGTTGAAAACAACGGTGAAAGTTGACCAGTATACATTCACCTGCAATAAGCAAGACTTTGAGATTGTTGATTACACGTCGGATTTCGCAGTGAAAAGTAATCTCGTGGAAAGCTTCCTCAAGACCGAAGAAGAGCGCACGTTCACCAACATGGGAAATGCACGGCACACGCAGCGCGTGCTTGAACCCACGTCACTTTTTGCAAGCCTCTTTACATGGTCTGTGCCAGAGCCGAGCGAAACATTGCGCATAGACAGTGTCAGATATCGTGCATGGGAATTCACCCTTGCACCGTCTGAAAGCGCAAAAGTGACTTTGTACACCAATTACCGACCGATTTTCCATCTATTCCTTGCGGTCATCATTATCCTCATTTTCTATTATATGCTCCGTGCACCGATAGCTGTCAGGAAACAGGCCAAGCACATTGAAATGCGTGAGGGAGGATTATCTGAACTGAAAATCCTCTTATCCGTCAGGAACAGGCAAGGAATACCCCTTGACCACATTATCGTGCACGATGAAATTCCGCATCTGACACAAGTGCATCCGGAGTTTGGCGTTGGAACTCTGAAACCAGATAAGATCATGAAGCATGCACATGGGGGAAGCGTGCTCGAGTGGCACATAGATGAGCTCGAACCCTATGAGGAACGGCTCATCACATACAAAATCAAATCAAATCTTCGTATCATCGGATCATTTAACCTGCCACCAGCAGTGGTTCGCTACAGCACAAAGGCTGGTCGCAAAGTGCGCGTGAATTCAAACAGGCTGACGATCGGTGGTTAGCGTTGGCACGCCCAGCCATTTTCTATCATGGCAGCCCCAGTGGGCGTATTAAGGTCCTCAGGCCACGTCGTGACCCACGGCTGGGCATTCGCGGCATCTTTGTTGCTGACGAACCATATGGACCCATGATGTTCTCCCTAATGTTAGATAGGGCTCACACGACCATTAATTATATGGTGAAAAAGGGGCATTTTGTCCGAGGAACGGTGGTAACTCCGGTACCGCTCAATGCATCCGGATGGTTGTATACAGTGCGGCCTGTTGCATCAGCAATTGTCGAGCGTAAACCTGGTCGCTATTTTCTGTCGGAATCAACACGCGTCCTGAGGAAACGCAAAGTTCTGCTTACCGAGGTAATGGGGCTTGGGTGGGTTGTGAAGAGAAAGTGAGCTTTGGGAGATAGTTTATTTTATGTTCTTTGGAAATCAGGATGATGTCCACTGTTTTTATGACAGGATGGTGATTCGTGAGATCAACGATAAAATCACGAATCTCTGTGAAATTCCTGACTTGTGCATCAATCATGAGGTCATAGTCCCCAACAGTAGATGTCACATAATACACTGATTCTTGCTCTTTCAGATATGCCATCATTTTTGTCATCTTCTCTGGGGGCTGGGCAGCAAGTTTCACCATCAGAAGATACCATTGCAATCCTAATTTTTCGATGTTCAATTTCATCCTGAATCCACTGATGATTTTTTGCTGCATCAGTTTCTTCATTGGGGCAAAAGCTTAAGAAACCCATCTCTCTCCCCAGCTTCATGAGAATCGCAATCTGTGGTAGCATGGCATTTTCACGTGAAATGCTGGATGCCAAAAAGACGCTTGAAGGGCGGGGCCATTCTATTGTTGTGCCTGCCGGCCTTGAGGCATTTGTCGAGGGTGCTGTGCAGGTCGAAGACAAATGGAGAAAACTTCAGTTCGATGCCTTTAAAGCGTATTACAACGAAATCAAGCAATCAGATGCTATCCTCGTGATGAATTATGCCAAGCATGGTATTGAGAACTATGTCGGGGGCAATACCCTCATAGAAATGGCATTTGCGCATGTGCTGGAAAAAAGGATTTATCTCCTGCACCCAATTCCGGCAATCAGCTACACAGATGAGATGGCTGCCATGAAACCAACCATCCTGCACGGTCATCTAGATCTGTTGTAAAGCGGTTTATTCTCGATAAGAATCAATGCGTTTCTGATAGCTTCCTTGAGATACTCCTTTCTTGTTATTCTTCCATTCGTCAGGATGCCAATGGTCCCTTCTTCATGTTTCAGGTTTGCACTGGCTGTCAGCCCCAATGTGTGAAAGGCGATGCCGCTTTCAATCCCGTCCCGCAAGACGAGGTTTATTACCTCGATGGGGAGTTCAAATGCAGAGGACTGGCCAAGATAAAACTCCCTGCCATCAAAAGCAGCACACGTGACGAAATTCATATATCCTGTCCGGCCGTATGGGACCATTTTCAGGCCGGACTCAACCCCGAAGCTGTAATCTGTCCGATACGCGGCCCGGGCACGATTCATTGCACCGTCCATTGTTTCCTGTTCAGTCATTGGCTGTGCAGCAACGCCAGATGGTACTGCAATGCCCATTATCTCTGCACCGGCAAAAAGTGGATAATCCCCAAGAATCTCGGTGAGCGCAGCAACTTTGACTGGGTTTGTAGAACCAATGGTGATGAGCATGGCGTGTTCATTTTTCAGAGGTATATTTAAATGTTCGTCAGTATTACATGGCCTATGGAAAAGCGAATTTATCAGTTGCTGAAGCTTTCTGGCCGTGTCAACAGTTCACAGGAAGCACAGGTTCTCCTCGACCAGGATCGTGTCAAAGTGAATGGCGTTGCTGTCCATTCACTTAAGTACAAGGTGAACACGAAGTTCCAGATCGTCACGCTTGACAATCAGCCGTTGCAGGTCATTGAACAGCATGTCTATATTCTTATCCATAAAGCAAGGGGATACAGCTGCCAGCCGGGCGAGAAGCGGCCCTATGTGCTAGACTTCATCAGCTGTGACAAGAATCTGAAGAAAACGCTATTTGTGGTTGGCAGGCTTGACGTAGACACCGAAGGTGCCTTGCTCATCACCAATGACGGAAAGCTCGCTCATAAATTACTCTCTCCGAAAAGTAAGGTTCCCAAGACATATTCTGTGCATGTTAAAGGAGTAGTGACACCCGAATCAGTTGAAAAACTGCGCAAAGGCGTTGTCATTACGCTCGAAGTTGACCATCGTCTGACGAAGTATCGGACAAAACCAACATTGGTGAAGGTCATTGAACGGACTGATGCGAGCACTTGGCTCGAGATAACAATTACTGAAGGGAAAAAGCGGCAGGTGCGCAGGATGTGCGATGCCATCGGTCATGTCGTTATTGAACTCATTCGCACGAAGATCGGGAAGCTTGATGTCTCTTCGATGGAACCCGGTGGCTTTCAGTACCTGACCAAGAAGGAATTAGATGAGAAGTTGTAACTGTTGGGACGCGCTCTTTATCTCGTCGAGGATGGCAATGGTTGCTGGTCGGCGGCAGGCTGTCTGCACTTTGGTGACTAATGCGTCGAGCAGGCTGTCCTTTTTCAGGTGCCATGAATGAACAGTTTTCATATCCTTGCCATCTCCCATTTGCGGCTCATCATTGGTCGTGACAAATAACCCCGAAGAGAGATAATTGCCGAAATAATGGACCCTGCCGAAATTAAAGAATGTCCCGGTTGCATACCAGCCCATTCTCTCTTTCACAATACCTGAGTTGATGAAATATGCTCCCTCGGCGTCAGTCCCGAAGTCCCAGAGCGCTCCGCGGTTGATGAGGAGACCGCCCCGTGCAAAATAACCAGTATGATCAGTGCCTGCTGCGTCAATGTCAATGACACCTTGCTGTAGTCCATAACCCCAAAAATCAGTCGCTGGTGTTTTCTTCGTTACCCGGAGAATTCGTGGTTTCCCGACAGCAAGCAAGCCCGAATAAAACAAGCCACCGTACCTCTTGTACTTTCCCATTGTTTCGATTGGTGCAAAATAGGGTTCATCAATGACGTCTGGCAGGATGTCCTGTAGTGGTGTCATGATTCTGATTGCCTCTTCCAGCATGAGCATATTTATCTCTTTGCGCGGGAAAAGGACCTCATCGATGTGCCGTGCAACAAACAATTTCCAAATGGTGAATGCGCTGCTGACTGCCTGCACAGCATCGACACTTGTTCTGACTTCTTTCTCATCTGGTTTGTTCAAGCCGTCGTACTCTTTCAGTGTCTCAGGCATAGTGTTCTTTACAAGAGGCAGTGATGCGTTGTTCCAGTGCCTCTATTGCGGGTATATTGATAGCGACACCATGCTGTGTAAGGTGCCGCATCTCCTGGATCATTCCAGCGAGCACCCGGTCGCTTAGCAGTGTCTTTTTGCCAATGATTGTCATCTGGCAAGATTCGTCTACTGATGGCTTGGTTTCGCTGCAATCAATATACACACCGTTACTATTATCACGCCCCACCGAGCCGCGCAGTTGTCCAAAATTGATGAACAATCCGGCAGATGTGCCTGTTGCAGGGTTTCGCGTTGTTCCGTAGTTGACGAAAATGCCCCCTTTGGCACGGGTTCCTAAACATGAGTCATCGTATGTCCTGTAAATGATTCTGCCAACAGATTCTGCATCCAATCTGCGGAAAGTATAGTTAATGAAAATCCCCCCTGTTGCTTCTCTACCAAGATTTTGTGCGTTGCCATTATTGATGACACAGCCAGCAGTAGCCTTCTCTCCAAGTGAAGTTTGGTTATCAGTGCCATGGTAAATGAGCTGGCCCCCTGCAAGGTATTCTCCCGGAAAATAGCCGTGGCCTTGTTCATAGAGTTCGAGAATCCCTCGCTGGAGCCATGATCCCCAGCCGACAGCCCTGCAGCCATTCCTGACGATGACACGTCGTTTGGCATCCAGATTGAGCAAGGCCGTGAAAAAGAGGGGTGCACGTGCGATGTCTGCGTTTGCAACAGACACATACTCATCGTTGATTATGTCCGGTAAAATCTCGTTATGGGGGGAGAGCAATTTCATTGCTTCCGAGATAAGCGCCTTATTGTCTGCCCCGCTTTTCGCAAGCGGTACCCACAGATGGAAGGCATTGGTGAAAACCGTTATTGGATCAGCACCTGTCTCAAGAGTGTCATGCTTTTCTGGTTTGCCAGTCCCGTTATAGTGCAGTAATGCATCCAGCGCCATCATCGCTCTGTGAGCAGTGCTGTATAAAAAGTTACTTCTTCCTCGGGCTCAGTAGAAAGTCTTAAGTAAAAAGAACCCCCCTTAGGTTTTACCCTGAGGGGGGCAGGGTGGAGATCGTAGCTCCAC
>JACQSS010000041.1 GCA_016211195.1 Candidatus Woesearchaeota archaeon | reverse complement strand
TGCGACCAACCATTGAAGTCTATGTTGTGCACATGCTCAAGGATCTGATTAAGCATTGTTCCGACCCCCATTATTCAGAAGAACGCCTGGATGGTCTCTGGGCCAAATACGATTCAGCGGAGTTTGCAGAAACCGCGGGCCTAGACCAAAATCAAGGGAAAAAAATCATCTGCGCAACACGACAAACCATCCTGGATGATATCTTTACTGAGCCAGTTACGCTGTGCTGTGACGACGGGGGATACACATTCAAACGGACAGATGATGGGTTATATGTTAGGAGGGATGAAAAATGAAGATAAGTGAAATAGTAGAAACATACTGTGACTGGAATGCACTCAGGTTTGTCGTACCGGGAGATGAAAAAGGGTACGTGACAAGCTGCATTGAAGGAATCGCTTCTCTTGGCTCAGGAGCATATGTGGGTTTCTGCCATGCGCAAGGAATATCACTGGATACAACACTCGAAAAGGCATTGACGTATGGTCCTGCCATAGCACAAGGCGCGGTGCAGGGAACACTTGGTGCAGTTCTTTTTTCGCATGGTCCCTATGGCGGCTCATTTTTCGGTGTTCCACTTGCGGCCATAACTGGTGGTGTCTACACAGCAGTCGCTGCAATGGAGACTGCAATAGGGTATGGTATTGGCTATGCTCTTGGAGGATTGATGAGGTAAAATGGTTTTTACAACACCTACTAGTCCGCATTGGCTTGAACCCTTTGATAAGAGAAAAGGACCTTTTACTGAGAAGTTAGAGCCTCAGCTGGAGGAACTTGCACAACGGTTAGAACCTTTCATGAATCCCAGGGGGAAAGTCTATGCAGGACAGCACGACTATGGCTACTTACCCTATCCAGATGCGAACTACGATACTCGTGCAATGGCCCATGCTTTACAACCGCATGTCCCAAGTATCGAACAACCGTTACGAGAATATGAATCACTGCTTGCCCAGACAAAAAAAGATGTCGAAACACTGGGTGGTCATTTCGTGGGTGAAATGTATGTGCCGTCGGGCAATCCTTCCAATCATCCGAGAAGAGGAACATCGGTTGATGCGCAGCTATGCATTGTGACATTGGGATTATATGGCCTGTATGCGCTCTGGAGAGATCGGGGACGAGGATATACTGCTTCAGAGGAGAGGCATTATCAGCTGCAAAATGCACATCAGAAGGTCCGTGATGCGCTTTACATCGCATTACATCAGAGAGCGGAGGATCAAAATGGAGGGGAAGAAAAATGATTGAGGAATTACTAAAATTACCGGGAGCAGAAAAACTGGCTGTAGCGTCAATTATTGCAGGTGCCATCTCTGGATATTGCGATGCCAAGGGCATACCAATAGGAACCCTTGACCCTCTTGTCAGGTATGGACCGACTGTTGCGCCCATAGCGAAAGGATGCCTCGAGTCTCTGCCATACTGGGGAAGCAAATATGCGTTGTTACACCCACTCTGGGGTGTAGGATATGGCACTATTGGTGCTGGAGCAACGATGTTTGGCTATGGTTTGGGCCATGCTGCTGCCAGAGTCTTCGGGTGAGATCATGGTCTTCAGAGGACATCCAGTAGAACCGCAATTCCGACCAACACGGAGCCTTGAGGAGTATCAAGACGCGCAAAGAAGGCTGCACAACTTTGCACGGATGCTGCAGCCATCGCTCTATGCACGGATGGTAGCAACCAATGCTCCTAAGAAAAACATAGTCTACATTGAACAGCGGCTTGGCGATGCAAAAAAGGCATATGATGAGAATCCTTCCGTCTGGGGCCTACTCGTAATGGGAGTATACACCGCAATGAAACGAGATGCGGAGAAAGGCATTCCCGATACTGGATTTATTGAAGAAGAAAGCAAGTCACTAGCATACGATCTAAGCAGATGGTGGTGCGAAGCATTGTTTGACGCACCAGAAGGTGCATTGGGCGACAACCTCATACCAACACAGACACCACGCGACAAACAAGAAAAGGCCACCAGATATCTGGAGTCCACTGTCAATTTCTATTGCTTTGATACCAATGAAGCCATGTCATGCCTAAAGAAAAAAGTGTATGAGCTAACACAAGACAAGCCAATCGAGCTTGGATTTGGTGTGCAAGTAAGACAAGAAAACAAGATATTATATTACTCTTGGAGGGATGAAAAATGAAAGAAATCACAGAATTAATTGCTGAAATACCAGGTGCCATCTATCTTGGTGCTGCATCGTTGGCATCCGGTGCATATGTTGGTTATTGTGATACGAATAATGTCCCCTTGCCACCCACCGCACGGTCAGCACTCCTCTGTACACCTGCAGCAGTCCAGGGCGGCATAGCAGGTGGCCTGACATTTCTCTTGGGAATCTCATGCGTGAGCAGAGCGACTCCTGCTGAAGTCGCTAGTACTACTCTAAAGTATGGTTCAGGCGGTGCACTCTTAGGGAGCTTGGAAACAGCACTTGGCTATGGGCTGGGCTATGCTACTGGCCATTTGATGAGGTGAATACCATGATCGATGACCATCTCTGGAAAATCAACAAATATGCATTCATCGCATCAGGCATTGGCGCTCTTGCTGCGGGTGCCTACAAAGGTTACTTTGCAGCGCAGGGGGTAACGGTTGATACGCCCTTGGAACCCATCGTTGCTCTCCACATGACCTGTGCAGGCGCCTACAGCGCCACGCTCATGCAAAGTCCTGTCCAGACGGATTACGTTGATCGCCTGTTGCCTTTCTTTGGTTTTGGCGTGGGCGCGCTCACTGGGGGTATTTTAGCCAGCTTAGAAGGCATAGTGGGTTATAGCCTTGGCGCGACGGCAGGCACTTTGATGAGGTGAACAAAGATGGCACTCATGAAACCAATTGATCCGTTACCACAGACACATACCCCAAAAGGAACTGATTTGACAACCTTAGTCCGACAGAGCCATAATCATAACGCCTTGCTTCTCGTTGAACTGACCAATGGGTTGTGTATGGCTTATGAGAAAGATGAGAATGGAATCAGATATGGTGAAGTCCGCTACACACAGGATTGTCTCGAGGCGTGGCCGTTATGTGGGAAGCATTCTGCCGCCGGGACAGAGAGTGGCTTCCTAGAAGAAAAAGCCATCACCGAGCACATACGCAGCCACAGCCCCTTTGGAGAATTGACCCAAAAACGGGATGCTGCCTATAAAAAGATGCTTGCTCCATTGGCGATTGAGCAGAAGTATATTCCTGACCAAGACCTTATCGGCGGATTGCCGATAGCTGCCATCGGAACGCTCACGTGGCCAATTACCGGACCATTGGCATTATACGCATTATATGCGATGAGTAAATCCCGCGGGACAGCTCCAGCTGCTGTGCTTGCGATCATGGTCGCCGGTGCCCCGTATTTTCTTCTATACGGGCTCAAAGAATTGGTCATCCCATCATATCAAGTCAATGCAATAAAAAACAAGGAGATACTCGTAACAAAAGCAGATGGAAACAGTGCTGCATTGGGGTATGGTTTTGATCCTGATTGCTTTGAGGAGATAACTTTGCGCTTTCCAGATGGGCTTACCATCCATAAATCATGGTCTTCCCATAGTCAACCCGATGCATCATATTCCCAGGAAAAGTATTTCCTGCCTGTCGATGGGAAGCGTAAGCAGGAGTTTGAATCTGTTGTTAATGAGCAACATGAACTATACGAGAAGCAAAACAACATCTCCCGCAATTTCTTCAGGGACGTCAGGAAAGAGGACCATCTTGCACTCCTTGAGCACCTTACATTTGTCACAAAAGAAGAGCTGGATACTTTTAAAAAAGGGGAGCAAACACAGCACGGAAGGTGAAAACAATGATAGGGGGTATCGATGATTTTAATGACGCACTTGATTTATTATACAAGCATACTCCAGAAGGTGTGCACAGGAAGAAAGAGATGAGGTGGAACCATGCATAAACTTGAAGAAGAACTGCGGTCAAGAGAAGTCGCACATGTCCATGGAGAGGACGTTGACGTCCGTTACTTCACCAATGGGCTTGTTGTCGCCAAGGGAATTATCAAAGAGGATGCATTCGTCACGTCGGACATGGGATGGTGTAGTGTGGGAAGTTCCTTCCGAAAGGGTGACCGGGCAGTGCTCCATTATGATACCCGCACACAGCATGTCGGCATGGCCCGTTTCCATGAACAAGGCGGCTGGAGTGCTGCGTATGGCTATGGCCCACTCGAATCACACCCATTCTGGAACAGCGCACAAGAGGGACTTGCACAGAAAGGGATTGCACTCCCAGTCCACCCAACGGGATATCCTGAACTCCGATGGTTTGTCGGGAACATCTATGAGAAAGGACTGCGGAAGACATTGCTAGGCAGCTATTTCTCCCGTAGCAAGCGTTTTGATAGGCAACGACTGAGGCAGTTGGCTGAGAAAGAGACGGGATACGTCGCACTGCTACGGTTTGACTCCGACACAGTGTTGGATATTTCTTTTTTCCATGCAGAAGCGGCGAAGAAATTCTTGCAGGACCTACCCTCTTTGGAAAATGCCCTTCCCACTAAGGACACTGGTGTGTTCTCATTGGCACTCTTCAGTGGTGAGAAAGAGACATGGGAGCAGCAACCATTTTTCCATAGCTATCGGTTTTGTAGCAAGGTCTATGTGAACGGGAAAAGGCCTCTGCTTCTGGAAGAAAGAAAACTCCTTGAACGCAAAGTGGACGACGTTATTGTGCACGTCGATGCTGCATTCATGGATACTCTTGAAAGAATTGCCCCGCTGCCATTAGACATTTTCATGGAGGAGGATAAAAAATGACCATTGAGGACAACATCACCTGCGTGTATGCAGCAAAGAAAATAGCGCCATTTCTTCACGTCACACCGCCACCTATGCCAAAGGAAGTGAAGAGCTACTTTTTCTGGAGACGAGTTGAAGAGGGAATAATGTCTACTATTGAAGGTGTCCATAGTGCGTACCTTTATTGCACTGACAAAGAGGCATATGCACAGAAAATAGCGTATCAACAGAGATCAAATGAAGCCAGAGATGAGATGCTCGAATGGCGCAGGCGTCAGGAAGAAGAGTTGGAAAACGAACTGCGTGCTGCAGGGATTGCCACAGAACAGGAACGGAATGCATGGACTGTGGCAAATGGAACTAGCGTCTATCTCAGCATATTAGTCAGATACGACGGGTATGGACAGTTTTCTTGGGAGATGACCAAAGGATGGACTGATAAACATGGACAACGATGGCCTAAGGAAGTAAGAACAGACAGGGAAACGCTGGGAAAAATGGTGGACATGGCCCTCATAAGCGGGATTGCCACGTTGGAAGAACAGTATGGGCGAGGATGGCCCGGGGTGACACAGCAGATAATCAATCTGGATTTCAAAGAAGAAGCAAAAAAGGTCTTACTGGACGAGATAGATGCACGGATAGCGCAATTTACTCTGCTTGAGAAAGTGTATCTCCTGCGGGAAGGAGACAAATATAATGTAGGTCTCATGCCCAGGAATGAGGCATGAGTCTATTCTTTCAGGAATAAAACTAACAGCAAGCAATAAATACCCAGACGTGCTGGAAACAGCATGGCAAAAGAGGCGGTCTTTGTTGAGCATAAGAAGGATGTGTCAGGAAAGACAATCGGCAACATCTATGTCCGGAAGGGATGGGAAGAGGAGTATAATGAAAAATGTTGCCACACCCGCTATTTAGGAGAAATTGCGGAGCTGACATTGGATTCCATTTTTCTCGTTAATCACGGTATCTATGACCCAAAGACAGAACAAGGCGTGCGCATAAAGCCGGGTGACGTCAATATTTTAGAAGCCGGTATCACCTATTGGGATGAGAAAAGGAATAGCTATGCTGGGTACCGCTCTCATGGCATGGCCCCAGTTGGCCTCATTAGTGTCTCCTATTCTCCGCCGAACTCAGACAAAGAGACCGAACGCTTCTTTACCCACAAATGGAATGGTTTGACCAAAGGGTTCAGATGGCAGCAGATAAAATCTCCCGTGCATCAGGCAACAAAGCGGCTTGACCACCTTGTCAAAGAATACCCCAAAGAAGAGCATTATTGCGTTGATGAATGGATTGACTATCAGGGACATCGCTTCCATAAAGCAATAGACGGGAGAACACGAGGAGAACAGACGAGCGAGCGTATGTATCTCACGGATTTACTCCATGTTGAATACAGCCGCCACGCGCTCAAGATCGTGCAGGATCAGGAACAAACAAATGAGAAACCCTTTATTCCGTATCATCGCAGCGCCATCTTCCAGCATCATGACGCTGACTTTCTTCTGGATGTCATCAAAGAATGGCGCGAGGAATTTGTCGATAACCCGTATGCGCAGTTG
>JACQSS010000040.1 GCA_016211195.1 Candidatus Woesearchaeota archaeon | reverse complement strand
GAAGGGGTCGCTCCATACGAGAAGGTGCCATTCAATGTGGTTTATAGGATGAGCCGAACCGATACCAACCCAGAGCGAAGCGGATTTTTTGGATGAAGCCGACAAAAGTAACAGATTTTTATAGAGAAGGAATTACCCCTCCCCATGATTGACATTACCTCACTCTTCCTCGTCGTAGCTGGCTTGTGCCTCTTCGAGGTCATTAGCAGCATTGATAATGCGATCATCAATGCCGAAGTGCTGGGGACAATGAGCCAAAAGGCACGGCGATGGTTTCTGTTATGGGGAATGCTCTTTGCCGTGTTCCTGGTGCGCGGGCTGCTCCCGTGGCTGATTGTTTGGGCAACAACACCCGGTATCGGCCCATGGGAAGCATTCACTGCCACATTTACCAGCGACCCGCGTGTGATTGAGGCAGTCGAAGCATCAGCACCAGTTCTTTTGCTTGGAGGCGGCACGTTCCTCATCTTCCTCTTTTTCCACTGGATATTCCTTGAACCAAAGCATTACGGTCTCGTCGGGGAGAGATTTTTTCATTCCAAGGGTGTCTGGTTTTTCGCAGTTGTCTCGTGCCTCCTGACCGTCATTGTCTGGTTTGCGCTACAGAAGAACCCCATGCTTGCTTTCGGCTCAGTCGTCGGTTCGACAGCATTCTTTATCACCCATGGCTTTAAGCAAAATGCGGAAGAGCATGAGAAACGCCTCATGCAGAAGGAGATGTCAGATATGAGCAAGATATTCTATCTTGAGGTCATTGACAGCACGTTTTCCATTGATGGGGTGCTTGGGGCATTTGCATTCACTTTGTCAGTGCCACTGATTCTCCTCGGTAATGGACTGGGCGCTTTTGTGGTCAGGCAGGTTACCCTGGGCAACATAGATCGGATCAAACAATATATCTATCTAAAAAATGGTGCCATGTATTCCATCCTTTTCCTTGGCATTATCATGCTGATGGATGGTTTTGGATTCCACATCCCTCAATGGGTGTCACCAGTGACCACGTTCAGCGTGGTCGGCTACTTCTTCCTGAAGTCTCATCGTGCTGTACAGACAATACAGACTGCACAAGTTGATGTGGTCGCGAATATGAAAGAACAATAAGTGCGTACTTTGCACTCAGCAGAAATTCACTCTTTCTTCTCCATCTTCGGATAGGTTCCGGGTTTCATGAAGACGCGCGTGAGAGAAACGGCAATGCCTTTTTCGTTCTTCATTATCTCCTCAGATGTCATCAGCGCAGTACCTGTTGCAACGAGCTCATCCTTTAACGACATGATGGCAACAGGCATTTCCTTTTCAATGGCATCATGCAGATGCGCAATACCGGGAACCTTGAGATTTGCGCCATGGCACAGCGAATCGACAGTGCTATCCATAATCCAGATTTTATGTAAATGATCAACACCCTTTTCAACGGGCTGTATCAACGTCCGCAAGTACTTGTCTTTCTTCTCATGCTGGTAAAACCAGAACGCATCACGGATATCATGCAATGTGCAAAGTGTTGATTCATCAAAGGTTGCCACACGGCTCCGCCGCAGTTCTGCCATGTGCGCTCCCGTACCGAGAGCAAGACCCATATCATGGATCAATTTGCGGATATACGTCCCTGCCTGACAACCGACCGTAAACAACACGTCCTGCTCTTCAATTTCCAGAATGGAGATGTAGTAAACCTGACGCTGCCTCCATTGCCGCTTCACTGCAGACTTGACTGGCGGGAGCTGCGTAATCTTTCCCACAAACTGCCGGAGCACCTGCTGAATCTTTGCCGCATCCAGTGGTTTATGGAGGTGCATGAGCGCAACATATTCCTTACCCGCGAGAAGCAGCGATTGGACAATCTTTGTTGCTTCACCAACAGCAATCGGCAGCACACCAGTTACTTTCGGATCAAGCGTGCCTGAATGGCCCGCCTTGTTCAGCCCGAGAATCTGCTGGACATACGCAGACACCTGATGTGACGTCGGCCCCCGGGACTTGTCGACATTGAAAATACCATAATGGAGCAGCGTGTCTATCCCACGCTCTTCTGGTTTACAACCAAACTTGGGAGAGGTCACTACCTTACGCTTTACCAGTACGGGTTCATTTACCGGTTCAAATGGGAGTCTGTCCATGTCATGCACTCTTCTGGGATATCACATGCTAACAAATTAGCTTTGAGCTTTTTAATCTCTTGCGTCCAGAGTCGGTCAATGGGTCCATGCGCAAGGGGAATGCTTGCAGCACAGCTCGCGAGACCCTTGTTTATCTTACCGCCCCCGCGTGAGATACAGCGACTGTCCTGCTCAATGTAAAATGCTGCGCTGAAGATGAGCGGAAGTGACTCAGCAAGCTTTCCATTGCTGCGGCCAGATGCAACCAGGTCAAGATATGATTTTTTCCCGACCCGTTCATGGGTGAGGCCAACAACAATAGCGGTGTCTGATTTCCCCGCAGCCAGGAGACCATCAGAGACATAAGAGACAATACCGGGATTATCTATAACACCAAGGCCGACGACCAAACACTTGTCATGGGCAGAATAAGCAAGCGCTTCCGCAAGGTGCTGCTGCCAGTGCTGCGGGCAAGGTGTCGCTTTGATATTCTCTATATAGTCCTTGCTTGCCGTTGTCAACCACACATCGAGCTCTGCAAGCGCTTCTCTTGTCATGGGTGAATAATCTGCTGGCTGCAGCATCCTGGTATCCTGATAGATGCCCAGATACAACGCTGTGAGGATGTCCTGCTCTGTAGGAATAACCCCTTTCTCCCGCAGCAGCGTGAGCATGAGTGCAGATGCAGATTGTGCTTCAGTCACCCGGAGCACTTTTCCATTAGGCAGGTCACTGATGTCCTCAAAACCTGCTTCGTGATGGTCAATGGCATAGATAGCCATGTTGCTCCCATGAGGATGATTAAGGATGACAGGCAGGTATGTGCTATTTTGCGTGGATGACGTGTCCAGCGCAAACAAGGTGCTGTGGGATAAAATCTCCTTTTCCAGCAGACCTGTTTCCTCAAGTGTCTCTCCAAGAACCATGATTCCTTTGGGAGCCACCACTTCATCATACAACCGTTCGCTCATAGGCCATGAATGGGGACGGGAGAAAATACACGTCACATCTTTGCCGAATGCCTTGGCATAGTGCGCAAACGCAAGGATAGCCCCCATAGAATCACAGCACTTGCCATTATGGGTAATTGCGAGAAGCGACGAATCTTTGGTTGTTGCAAGCCAGTTTTCAAGAATCGAGAACATCGCCTTATGCTTCCTTTTTGGCGGTCTTTGCCCGTGGCTTCTTCTCTTTTTTCTCTTCCTTGGGCGCTTCTGCTTTTTGTGCTGGCTCTGCTTTCACTTCTTCGGTTTTTTCTTCTTTCTTGCCCTTTAAGAGTTCAAGCGTTTCCTGCAACTTCCCCTTTTCCTCGGGAGCCTTTTTCTCTTCATAGACAAAACCAGCAAGCTCTGCCTTTACGATGTTCTTGTCATCCTTAACGCAATCGACCTTAACATGATGAGGTGGATTTCGTATTCCTTGTTTCCAGAGAAACTCGTTCAGGTGCCGCCCGATTTTCACGTCCCCTTTCATATGACGGAGAAGGAATGCACGGACTGCATTAGCTGCGCGTTTTGCGCGCGTATACCGTGGAACGCGCAGGAATGCCTTTCGGAGAGGAATGATATATGTTCGCTTGAGTTCTACCATGATCATCACGCTTTTGTCTTGGTGCGTCGCCAGTGCCGCTTGACGCCTGTATGCTGAGCAGGATGGACACGCTTTCCTTTGCCGTGTACTTTTGGCACAGTCCAGAGCGGTGCCCACCGCGTTCTCCGTCCTAATTTCACGAGACGCAGTTTCTTGCTTTTGTGCTTATGTGTTGCCATCAGATCGACCGTTGTTTCATAGTACTTATTTCGCAGCCTTATACAACTGTGCCGCGATAGTATCGAGGAATGACTTCCCCTTTGCAGTCACGACGCGCCCTTTGTGCACGCCTTTCGTGGCCTGTTTGATCAGTTGCTCCTTTTCGAGCTGCTGAAGGATTTTGCGGAGATGATTGCCTGCACCAACACGATATTCTGGCGGCTGGTGACCACGGCGTTTCTTGCCCCCGTATTTCTTGCGAAGTTTACTGACACCGACCGGGCCAAGCTTATAGACAGTACGCAGGACTGCTGCAGCGCGGACAAACCACCATTTCTCATTTGCTGGTGGCCGTTCTTTGTGCATGCCCGTCTTGACGAAATAAGCCCAGGCAGGGATCTTCACGTGAGGCAGTTTCTCCAGTTCCTGTGCGGCTTTGTGTATAAGCGCCTGTGGTTCAACGTCGTATATATTTGGCATTTTGTGTTCTGCTGGAAAAAGAGGGACTATTTAAATGTTTATGTTTTTGACAGTTTGCCCTTCACAGCCTTGTCCGAGATAATGGCGCTATTCCCGTCAGGGTCTTCAATGATGATACGCAATTTCTCCTGCCCCCACATCACGCGCTGTAGTTTCTGGAGCATGTTCTTCACGCGCTTGCGCACGTCATCGTCCTCTTCTGCTTCCTTCTCCATCTCAAGGACACTCTTGACGCGATGGAGCAACCCCTCGACGTTCGTCACATAGCCTTCAGCACTCGGGCCGGGCTCGATGTTCATCATGTGCGGGATCTTGACAGTCGCTGTGCTTGATTTCACGATGCGGATTTTCATATCGTCTTCACGTTCAACATCAAGCGTGTATTTGCATGGTTCCCCTGTTTTTTCCGGCTCCACGTCGGCCTTGCGGTAATTGCACGTCGAACATGACATCGAGAAGATGAAGACATTGCCAAAATACGGCACTTCAGTCTCATACTGTGACAAGGTCAGTGTACTTTTCGAGCACATGGGGCAGACCTGCCCATCCATCTGCTCGAGATTTTTCTGAGGCAGTTGCTCCTCTTTGAATTCATCCATAAAGGAAAGAAAGAGAAGAGGTTTTTAATCTTTTTCTTCTGGTTGTGCTGCCTTCAGATCAGCAGTCACCGTAGAACGGTGTATATGCGCAAACGCAGGCGTGGCACATATCCAGTCATCGCCAAAACCAGCAACGTCCCCTTCAATAGCCTCGCAGGTCTTCTTGATTTTGTTTATTGCGCGTTTCAATTCAACGAGGTCTTTATCCTTGAGCGGCTGGATGTTAATGAGTGCAATTGTCTTCCCATCACGCAATGATTCAAGAATGTGCTTAATGTCCTCAAAGTCTTCCATCACAAACGGCCGCACGACAACTTTATTATCTCCGGCGCGTGCCTTTTCGGGATTGACTTCGACATAATCATCAGTATACTCTGCTGACTCTTCCTTGTCAGCCAGACCAAATGTACCACCAATCAACTCTTTTACCTGCGAAAAAAAACCTGCCATCAGCTTCCCCTCCATGAACTACCAAAACCACCTCTTCTCTGTAAAAGTACAACGTGTGGAATTATATAAATGTTTCGAATCGTGTTTATTGACGGAAAAACTACTTCTTTTCATACCGATCCTTGTCACGATCATTATATTTTGCCATGACGCGCTGGAACGCCTGCTCAAGGTCAATGTTGTGCGAGTTCGCAAGGCACGCAAGCGTGAAAATAATGTCCCCCATCTCATCTGCAAGGTCCTTGACATCTTCGCTTGGCTTCTTCTTTTTCGGACCGTAGAGGTGATTGATTTCCCGTGCCAGTTCGCCTGTCTCTTCTGTCAGGCGTGCAAGAATCTCAAGGGGCTTGAAATAACCCAGCTTATACTGGTTTATCCAGTTGTCCACTTCTTTCTGCACGTCTTTTAGGGACATCTTGCCTACTCGAGCTTTTTCGGCTCGTCGTACTCTAGCATTGCCTGCCGGCAACGTTGCTTGCCGTCCTCAATGAGTTGTGCAATGGCCTTTGCATTCTCTGTGCTTTCTGCACGTAGCTGCCTGATGGTCCTCGTGGATTCTTCCTGATAGGACACAATCGCATCGACGAGCTTCTGAACGGACTCTCTTTTGGTGGTTGAACCATACCCTGCCTTGAGCGCAGCCCGCTCGAGGGACCGGCCAAGATCTGCCACGTCTTCGAGACCTTTGTTGACGCCGTCCTTCATTGATTCCAGTGTCTGTGTTGCCTCATGCAGCCCGTGCTGCGAGGTATAGACCGCAGAGAGAATAGTGAAGACGTGCTCGTTGGTGGTGAAGAAGGTTACTGCTTTCTGGTAGACCTGCTGCTTGATGTCATGGGTCTGCTTCAGCTTCGCAATAAGGGTCTCCCCCACGTTGTACCCGATAGTCAGGTTCTCTGCAACATCCTTGAGCAGCTGATATCGTTTGTCCTCATCCTGAAAGACACGCTGTGCTTCATCCCGTGCAAGTTCCAGCCTGGAGCGTTCAGCAGCATCCTGTCCAGCATAGTGTACGACAGCGTCTGCTGCCGTTACGAAAGCCTGCTCGCTTGCATGCAGATGGTTTTCCTGCTGCTGCATGACTTCATGCGCCATGACTTCTGCTTCCTTTACTGCAAAGCGGAAATCGATGTATGCGTTCATGATTGCCTCTTCCCGCTCGAGATGGTCCCTTGTGTCACGTGCAACATCCAGATAAAGCGTGCGGATATTCTCAAACCTATCCTGCGGCGTGCCCCGGACAAGGCGCATCCAGAGGTTCTCCACCTTTTCCTTCAGGTCGATTTTACCATCTTCCAGCTGGGCCACCATCCGCTTTGAATCATCCCTGATGCTGTCGAACATGGACGTGATAGCACCGTAGCGGTCAGAAATCTTTGCATCTTCGACGCGGTCACGGACCAGCTGATTGAATGTCCCCATGTACTGAAAAGTGCGCGCAATGGCCAGCACTTTCGGCTCATTGACAGTGACAACCTTCTGCAGCAGCCCCGCCATCTGTGATTCTTCGCCTGCTGGCGTGATGCCAAACCGCTGCAGCACACTCACCGCACTATCCATATATTTTTGTAAGCTTGTCATATGATTCCCTCCGCTGCTGTTTCCGCAGAGGCATGCGGTTAATAAATTTTGTGACTAATGGTCTCGCACATGCCGCGAGGTTGCTCCAATCATTGCGGGAAAAGAAGAGATTCAATGCAAAAAGAATTTAAAAGTAACTCGATAACACCCGCGCACATGGACAAAAATAATAACCCGTCTGATTCCGACACCAACCTCGCCGTGCTTGATTATATGCAGATCATGGATGTGGCAGATGCAAGCCGACGTATGCAGAAAGCCGTCGAAACGCAGCTCAGCCTTGACGAGCAGAAGTCGGAAATACGCAAACATCTGAAAGAGACGTATGCAGCAATGGGCGAGAACGTCAGTGACACACAGCTTGACAACGCCATTGAGAAGTTTTTTTCCCAGAATTATGAATTCAAGGAGCCAAACAAAACGCTTGAATATCGGCTGGCTGAACTGTATGTCGCCCGGGGCAAGATTGCACGGGACGTCGGCGTTCCGCTTGTTGCCGCAGGTGTCATCATCGGTGGCGGATACGCAGCGGTCACGACAGTGAACGCAGCACGCGAGAGGCACCGTGAAGCAGCAGTGGAAACCGGAGCAGAAACTGCATACCATACCCGGACATCGTTGTATGAGCGACTTGCTGCACTCACCTCGTCGCCCATCAGAGAAGAGCTGCCGCAGACTGAGCATCATGAACTGACCACACTCATCAGCACATCAACTGGGAGGTTGCAGAAGCTTGATGATGAATTTTTCAAACAATATTGTATAGACGGGCAAACTCGCGACACGATAACACGGGATAATTATAATGTCCTTGCACCGACCCTGACGTATGTCGAGCAAGAGATAGCTGGGATTACACGCGATGTCCAGACCGGTGAAGGCATTATTGATTATCAGAAGCAGCTGACGGGCATGACGCCTGCACTTGAAGCGATTGTTGGGGATATCAGGAACAGTCACCCACCGAAACCGTGGCTGAAGGAAACGGAAAAGAGGTATGCTGCGGGCAAGATTCACATTGCCAACCGGGACCTTAAGGCAGTTACCGACGACATCAGACAGCTGCAAGAGCTGCTGAGCAAGATAAATGAGTATGGCATCATCGTCACTGAACTGGATCAGCGCTATGCTGCAGTACGTGCTCTGGCAAAGGAACAGGGAGCAGTGCGCACCGCAGAGCAGTTTTATCAGGACGCACGTGATTCTCTGGACGCAATTAATTTCGACAATGCACAGAAGCAGCTCAAGGGAATGGTCCTTCTCGAAGAAGTGCTGGGACAGGACTATACGCTGACTATCACCGGCGGGAAATGGCGATTCCTGAATGACAATAACAGTATCAGGAATTACTATGTCCTTGTCAAAGCAGTCTCTCCTGAAGGCCATGTCTATCAAAAGAGCATACGGAATGAAGAGACGGGAGACATCGAAACCGTCAATGAATGGGGAGAACATGTTCCTGAAGAAGTGTATGAAATGGTAAAAGCCGATAAAATGGATAATGGCATTATCAACAACAGCACGTTTGGCAAGAAGAAGAAAGGGTATGTCACTGAAGAGGTAACCATGACGTATCATGGCAGACCCCTGCAACGAACCGGACAAATCACAAGGTGGTAATGATGACAAGTGGAAAAGAAGTCCATGATGAAATCAAGAAGAGTATTCGCACAGTCGAGAAGCAACACGATGAACTGAGCAGGAAAGTGTATGACGCAGAGCAACGGATTGGCAGCTTCGCGGCCCAGCGCGAAAATACGTATAACAAGCTTGCGACCGTCTACCTGCCGGAGATGACGGCTACGTCTGTCCGGCAGACGCTGCACGAAGTACAAACAGCTGTTCAGCACCTTTTTGACGAAAAACAGGCCAAACGCCGGGAACTCGAAACGGTCATGCTGGACACACGCAAAGAGAAGCAGGCGCTGGAGGAGAAACTCGAGATTGTCGATGGACTCCTTGAGCAGAAAGGGGCTGAGCGCGATGCTATCAAGGCCAAAATGGCCGACGAGCTGAATGCGGACAAGGCTTATACTGAACTGCACGAGCTGGCAGCAAAGGCAAACGAGCAGGTTGTGCAGAACAGAAAACGGCTTGAAACCTTTACCGAAGACGCAGACAAGAAACTTGTCGCTTACCAGCAGAATCCATTGTTCATGTATCTTGTTGGCCGGGCATGCGGGACGCCGGAGCATGCAGGAATTCCCCTGACGAAACGGCTGGACAAATGGGTTGCACGCCTCATCAATTATCCCATCGCCAAGCAGAATTATGATTTCTTACTGCACATGCCCAGCGCAATCGCTGAAGAAGTACAGAGACGGCAGGCAGCGCTTGAGGGGATTGTCGGAAAGATCCGGGCAATGGAACAGACAGTCGCCGAAAAACAGGGCTTGCCGCCTGTGCTCAGTGAAGGCGAACGGCTCAGGAACGAGCGAAGCAGGATACTGTCCCACATTGAAACAGCCACGGCAGCATACCATGCCTATGCGACAGAACGGGGCAAGCTGGATGACACAAAGGATGATTATCACCAAAAAGCAGTCAGCCAGCTCAAAGACTTCCTGAAAGGAAACACCCTCAGCGAGTTGAAGCAGCGGGCCCGTGCAACACGGACATTAGAGGACGACAACTTAGTTACCACACTGGAAGAGACAGAACAGAAGATTCGGGCAGGCAAGACGATGATTAAAGGATTGAAGGCTGAGCAGCAGGAATTGGCTGAGAAGCTTGCAGGACTCAATAAGATTGAAAGCAAATATAGGAATAAGGAATTCGAAGGAAGCCGGTCCTATTTCGACAGTGACTTTGATATCAAGAGTCTCCTCACGGGGTATCTTGCGGGAAAACAGGACGTTCACCAAGTCGTGAAAAAGATAGAAGACAACCATCATTTCAAGCGGCAGAGCTCGTCGTACAGCAGTTCATCCAGTTGGGGAAGTTCTTCAAGCAGCTCCTGGGGCAGTAGCTCCTCAAGCAACTCATCCAGTTGGAGCAGCGGCGGCGGCTTTAGTGGTGGTGGTTCCAGCACGGGCGGAGGGTTCAGTGGAGGCGGCTTTAGCACAGGGGGAGGATTCTAAACCTTTATATACCAGTGCTTTAACCCTTTAGCCATGTCTGCACGAAAAGGCGGTACGAGACGGAAGTCACGGCATAAGCTCATGAAGAGTTTCCGTACTCGTGGAAAAATCTCAGTCACGCGATACCTGCGTGAATTCACCAATGGAGAACAGGTTGTCCTCCTTGCTGATTCAGCTGTTCACGAAGGGCTCTACCATCCCCGATTCCACGGCAAGAACGGCGAGGTCGTGGGAAAGCAGGGCAGATGCTATTATATCAAAATCACAGATGGGGGAAAGAACAAACAGATTTTGGTCCACCCCATCCATTTAACGAAGGTCACCAATGGTCAAACCGCAACTGCTTGAAGAAAGGCCTATCAGCCTTGCTGAATTGAAAGAGAAGCTTACGAAAATCAAGGAGAAGGATAAGGAACTTAATTTCCGCGCAAACAAGACCGAGGAATATCTTGCATCAATTCAGGTTCTCAGCGCAAAAGAAGCCAAAGAGCTGGAGAAAAAGCTTGTTGCCCTTGATATTCCGCGGCTGAAACAGGATCACATAGTGAAAATTATTGATATCCTACCCCGAACAGTAAATGAACTAAAGGTTGTCCTCCAAGGCACACTCCTTTCATTAAGCGCAGACAACCTCAAGAAGGTTGTTGACGCGGTCAACGAATTCAAACAATAGATTTTTATATTTCTGTCACTCAGGACCTGAAAGATGATGGACCCATGGACCAAAAACAACCAGCAAAGGAAGAATCTGCAATTGTACTTGACTTTCTCCCCCATGGTGATCCGTTCGACATGCGGCCGTCACACAAGAAGACGCCCATTGTCCAGGCAATAGGCAAGGAACATTTCCTGCTCCTTGAGCTAATTCCGAAAAAGGATGTTGTACTCCAACCAAATGAAGAAGTCTATATTGGCGAAGGAAAGCGTGAGAAGATTCACCATATCAGTGGCCGATTGACTGTCGACAAACTAACTGAGACGGCCCGGACTGAGCTGGAATTCATATTGACTAGTATCGTTGAGAAGAATGAGAAGCAGTTTATTGACTTTTTTAATAGAGCCCCTCCGTTGACCATGCGCATGCATTCGCTCGAGCTGATTCCTGGTTTTGGGAAGAAGCACAGCTTTGAAGTATTGGCTGCACGTGATGAAAAGCCATTCGAGTCATTTGAGGACATGAAGAACCGCGTCAAGCTCTTGCCAGACCCGAAAAAGGCCGTGGTGAAGCGCATCATGAAAGAACTCGATGGTACAGAGAAGCATAGCCTTTTTGTCGGATGAAAACGCTCTGGGAGATTCTCGTTCCGCGCTATTCCAACAAGGGTGAAGAATACCCGCTGTCCCATCACCATGCATGGGATGAGAAAGTCAAAGCCATTGCAGGTGGCATGACTATTCTGAAGCCTGCCAAAGGGCACTGGGTCAACCCGCATGGAAAATTATTCAGTGAGGAAATGATTCCAGTCCGCATTTATTGCACCGAGCAAGAGATTGACCTGATCATTGACATGACGCTCGTGCATTATGGGCAGGAAGCAGTGATGGCATACGAATTGAGTTCACATGTCAAAATGAGACGCAAACATCAATAGGGTCGCAGATGGGCTGCATCATTTATTGACACAGGATGCCATCCATGCTCTGTATACCGCAATCGTGTGACTGAGGTGTTATCTATCTCAATCTTGTACGTTATCTTCGGTGTGAAGTCCATTACTCGGCGAAGGAAGCACTTGATGGCCAGCCCGTGAGTAAAGACACCGATGACCAGATCCCCTTGAGATCGTACGAGGAAGGATTTCTCAATGAAACGGTACATCCTCTCTTCAACATCCCGTTGCGAGTCCCCATTAGGGGGCCGGAAATCCCAGTTGTTGGAGTTGATGTGGACCAGTGTTTCCGGAGTATAAATTTCACTTCGTGGCTTGCCTTCCCAGTCACCTTGTGAGAGTTCGTGCAGTTCTTCTGCATAGACAATTTTCTCTAATGGATACCCAAGAGCGCTGCAGACAATCTCTGACGTCTGCTTTGTTCGCACAGCCGGCGATGAATAGACTTCATGGAATTGCAATCCCTGCAACCGCTTTCCCAGTAGCCCGGCTTGCATGACACCAGCTTCGGAAAGAGGGGTGTCGTGTGACCTGCCACCAATGAGATGGGCGTTAACATTCATTTCGCTTTCAGCATGGCGTATCAGATACAGTTCAAGCATGCACGGCTAATTGTACTGTTCTATATAAAATGCGACCCAAAAGCATTAAAAACAAACCGCCTCTTTCCATCGGCATGAAGTGCGAGCTGTGCAAGAAGACCATCGCAGAGCTGTTCCTGAAGAAGATCAAAGGAACGTATGTGAAGGACGCAAAGGGAAAACTGCACAGCATCTGCTTCGAATGTCAGAAGCTGACAAAAAAAGACGTGCTTGAGAAACTTAATGCCCCTGTAGCTTAGCGGTGGAGCGGCGGTTTCGTAAACTCAGGTCGAAAGAACCGCAGGCCATGGGTTCAAATCCCATCAGGGGCTCTTTGGTCCCTCTCTCGGTAACCCATCTCATAATAGAGAGACCATTACAAATTGTATAGAGAGGTACTTTCTTTACAAAATGTAATGGTATAATGACTCTTCTTGGAGCACTTGAAGCAAGAGGCATCTTTAAAAACCGTGGCCGAATCCCAGCCGATATGCTTTCCGAGAAAGGATACGCAAGGCTGGCAGCACGCCTGGGCATACGGCCGCCGATCCCAAAGTGGAAACTGGACCGCATCGTCGAATACTTTTCGTATGAATGCAACCAGGCTGATTTTTCCCAGCCGACTGACGCATGGCTCGAGCTCTGCTCAATTGCTGACCGAGACGAAAAAAGAAGGCTTTTCAGCCGCCACACGAAAACCACGCGCACTGCAACAAATGAACTGCTCACAGCCATCGACAGGAAGCTTCTGTCCTATCACCGTGGGCTGTTTGCCGTCAATCATGCAGAAGTGCAACGGGTCATTCTTCCTGAAGTAACGGTGGATGCACTCACCCGTGACCACAAGTACACATTCACCAGCAAGGCACATGATATTCCGTACAGGATCCAGACTGAGTGCCTTGACGAATATATTACGTATTGCCAAAGCCTTGCACAGAAGCCGCATGAGCAAAAAAAGATTGAGCTTGTCACACGTCTCTTAAAGAGAGATGACAGTTGCATCATCGGTGACTACTTGACTGCACTTTCTAAAACGACGCGCCAGCAACTGGATCAGTGGAGTCTAGGCCGCAAATCATCTACGGGCAAGGATATGTTCACTGCACCCATAGGTGAGTGGGTGGTAGGATACAGTGATTTCCTCATAATGCTTGCTAAACAAGAACTGAATAT
>JACQSS010000039.1 GCA_016211195.1 Candidatus Woesearchaeota archaeon | reverse complement strand
GGTTGGCATCATTTTTGTGAGGCTAAAGAATGGGTAATATGCACAAGCGGAAGGGGTCGCTCCATACGGGAAGGTGCCGTTCAGTGTGGTTTATAGGATGAGCCGAACCGATGCCAACCAAGAGCGAAGCGGATTTTTTGGATGAAGCCCTATTGCTCTTCCATAAATAGAGAAGTAGCTTTTTTAGGCTCCTTATACAAATACTGCTCGATTTTTCCCTTTGCTTCGTCACGTCTCTTCTGGTGTCCCTTCAGGAAATCATTTATCTTTGTGATGAGCATGGCCTTGAGTTCTCCTGAGAGCAATTTTCCTGTTTTGTAGTCATGATATGTCTGTTTTAGCTTTTCGTCGTCCTCTTCAAAGAACGTCAGCCACTGATAGGACACATCAATATCAGGGTTGCCACCATATTTGCGATGCTCTTCCACCGTATCCTTCCCCCCGGAGAATGCATGCTTGCTGACTTTGTGCTTGACGGTTTTGGCATCGTCCGTTGTATAGATAGTTGCCTCATCACCCGCAGAGGATGACATTTTTCCATCGCTCTGCATGCCGCCCAACCCCGGCAGGAACCGGCATTGGATAGAGGCCGGCTTATAAAATCCAAGCTTGGGGATGACGTCCCTGCTGACGCGGAAATGCGGGTCTTGGTCAATTGCATAAGGGATCAGGCACGGGATGTTCTTCTTCTGAAGCACAGACGGCAGGAATGCAGGCACTGCCTGCATGGATGTATAGAAGATGGCACCGATGTTCTGCTCATTGGTGAACCCGAATGCCGCTTTCGCTGTTGAAAACGTAATATGCTTGGCTACTTTGATTGCCTCACGATACATGAGGTGCGCATGCTTTGTGTCAATCAGGAAATGCGTCTTCTTTGGATTGAAACCCAGTGCAATGACATCCAGCATATTGTCAAACGTAAACCGTTCCGTGTCTTCAAGGGTTAATTCTTTCTTGAAGAGGAATTTCTCTTCATCAGGAAACTGGAACCAGAGTTCCACATCGAATGCATCCTGCAGCCACTTGGTGAACAGCCATGGGATGAGATGGCCGAGGTGAACCGGCCCGGAGGGTGCCCTGCCTGTATACAGGAAGAATTTGTTCCCTTTCTCATGCTGGTCAAGCACAAACCCAAGGTCACGATGGGCAAAAAAGATATTGCGCCGCAAGAAATAATGAAGGCCGGCGATTTTCTGTATCCGGGCAAGCAGTTTTTCATCAATGCGGGAGACGCCGAACTCTGTGATGACCTTATCGTAATCAACATTTCCTTTGACTTCCCACGGCGTGATGATCGTCATGTATACCCTTTCTGCTTCGTGACTTCATAAATGTTGTGCAATATTTATATACAATCAAAACAGTGATAGACAAAAAGAGGTGTCATTATGAAGCATGAGCTCAACTGGAGAGCATTAGCTGTCACGTTTGGTCTATTCAATGGAGTGTATTTTGGTCTCAGTACACTTATCGCCATGAGTGGTTTGCAGGTCATGGGGTTCAGCAGGGACCTTTTTGAATTGCTGCGCAGCGCATTTCCCATGATAACGCCAACCTATGGGGGCATCTTTGCTGCACTCGGTCTCGGTCTTGTGTGCGGGACTGTCTGCGGCAGCATTGTCAGCTGGCTCTACAATTCATTGCAGACACTGCCGGCGAATATCATGACGTATGGCCGCATCGGGCGATTAGTACTTGGCATCATCCTTGTGTATGCAGGAAACTACGCAGGAGGCGTCGGTGGCGGTGCTGTCTTGTTTATCGGCACTGTGTGCATCATGGAAGCCATTGTCGGGTACTGCTATCTCCTCCACTTACTCCGATGGAAAGCATAGCAATTTCCTTTATCCAGCAAGTCGTTACCCCAACAATCCTTGTCTCTGCCTCAGGCTTGCTCCTGTTGGGCTTGCAAAACAAATACGCACGGATTGTTGACCGTATCAGAGCTGTACGTGAAGGAAAAAAGTCAAAGATAAACGATCTCCAGCTCAGACATCTTTTCAAGCGTGCGCAGCTTTTACGGACAGCTATTTTCTCGCTTTATGTCGGAATATTGTTCTTTATCCTAACGTCTATCACTATCGGCATGTACGCAATGGACATCATGAGCGATGCAGGCATCATCATCTTTTTCGGGACCGGACTCTTTGCCATGTTTCTTGGCATCATTCATGCAGTGCTTGACGTTCAGAACTCATTCAGAATCATTCTGCTGGAATTGAAAAGAAGGCCTTAGAGGTTTGCTTTGAGTTGGTCCCGTATCTGCAGCACAAACTCAAGCGGTAATTCTTTCTTTGGATATGGTGCATAATTCCCCTTGGGGTTCGGGTCTTCAAACGTCACGCCTGCATAGACCCTGGGCGAATGATACCGGGGAATCAAATGCCAATGCAGGTGAGGGCTCGTGTTGCCCAGCGCAGCTGCATTAGTCCAATCGGGGTGAAATAAGGCAGCGACCGCCTTTTCCCATGAAGGGATGACAAGGTCAAACAATTCATTCCGCTCGAATGTCAGCATGTCCCGTATCCGGTGTGCATCGGAACGGACTGCCCATGCATATGACCTGCCTAGATAAGGGTATTGCTGCTCATGCACATACAGTGTCCAGTACTCGAAATGCCTGATGATATACTGGTCATAGTCCATGCACGCACTGGAAGGGTAGACATATAAAAGAATTTCGACGGAAAGCTTAAGAAGCAGCACACCATTGGATATATATGCCTCTCAAGAAATGGGGTTATCTGCTTATTCTCCTTCCATTACTAAGTATCACTGTCTTTGCATTGGAGAATCCACCGGGCTCCTTCGCACAAGCAGGCATCTTTGTCATCGCTGAACCCGCTGTCACGCCAAGCGGCATCACTCTTCGCATCACTGCACGTGATCATTATGTCTATAAGGAGGTATACTACTGCAAAAAACCATGTACTCAGAAGAGCGACTGGACAAAGCTTGGCGACTTTGATGGGGTAGCCCGTTCCGGAAATTATCTGGATGGACGCAACGACCTGACCAAACAATTTACTGTGCCCCAGACTAGCCTTAATTCAGGCAATAACTTCATCGCAGTCTTCACGTGTAAAGGCTATGGAAACTGCAATGGGGGGAAATGGCTCCTGCAGACGTTTACCGTCATTCCCGGCTTTGAAGCGCGTGCTGATGGTGCTGTCCGTATAACTAATTGTGTCGGCAGCTGCCAGAACCCAGTCTTCTCACCTGATGCAAAACAGCTCCTTTTCACCCGATTCAGGAATGGCTATAATACGGGAGCTTCTGAGCTTGTCCGCATCAATCTGGACGGCACAGGCGAGATGATCATTGTCCCCACAACAGTTGAAAGCAATGTCAATGTCCCCTTTGGGAGTTGGGTTGGCAGTAAGATAACATGGGCTTCAGACCGCGCTGGCAGGGCAGAAGAAATTTATGTCGCTGATGCCAATGGCGCCAATATACAGAAAGTGACTACTCATGACGAAGCGACCGGCTCATATATTGAACCGGTCTTCAATCCGCGCAACCCCAGCAAAATAGTGTTTGAATTTGCTCCCCCGGTGGAAACCAATCCGCACAAGCTCATGCTCGTGGAGGTGGACAAGAATAATAGGATAACGACATTGACTAATGACGCCGCATACGACGACCGGCTGCCCTCGTGGTCTCCTGATGGAACAAAGATACTTTTCCAGCGTGCTCATGCTACTCAGGACGATTGGAAGATTTATACAGCACAAATAGGTCTGGAACCAAGTCCGACTTTGAGCCAGCTAACCATGATGCAGAGCACGTCGACAGAGACGGACAATTCATGGGCTGGTGAGTATATTCTCTCATCCAGCACAGCTGGCGGAACAATACCGACTATCTTCGCGTTTTCTCCTGGCAAAAGCCCGATGAGAATAACAAATTCACCAAAGGAGGATGGCGCACCATCATATTCTCCGGATGGGAGATGGGTTGCCTTTGAATCCCATAGGACAGATGAAAACAGCCCAAGCGACATATGGATCATCCCGTCGCCACCATTGCAATTCACGCCACAGTCATTTGCGTACTGGCTAACGGGAGTGAGGGACCCAGACAAACCTCTGACCGGCCTCAACGCATTATTGGCACAGCCACGTGACATTTATGTTGTTGATATCAACGATGCGCAATTGAGTCTGGCAGATATAGCCCAGTTACATGCGCAAGGAAAGAAGGTGTTCTCCTACATTAGTATCGGAGAGGCAGAAAAAGGCAGGGACTATTTCAATAATGCGTGGGTCGCTGAGTTGGCAACACCAACTGCAGAAGGGTGCAAATATGCCATCAACCGACAAGTAGCACCAAACTGGCTCTATGCTGAAAACTGCGCATGGAACAGCTTTAAGGTGAAGTATTGGGATCAGGCATGGCAGCAGATTGTCTTTGACAAGGTCAAGGCAATAGCGCAGGCTGGCTATGACGGTGCTGCGCTGGATATTGTAGACGGGTACTATTACTTTGAGTCCATGGTGCCAGATGCGGACAAGAGGCCAACAGCTGCGCAGGACATGGTCACCTTTGTCGGGGCCATGCGTGCACAGGCACGCACCATCAATCCGAGTTTCATGATGCTGCCCCATAATGCTGCACCGTTGTATCCATATCCCGGGTACACATTATTTGTGGACGGCATCACTGTGGAGGATACATGGTATGATGGAGACAACGCACAGAGCCCGGAGCATACCAATTATGTCCTGCCGTTCCTTGACACGATGAGGGCTGATGGCAAATTCATCCTGGTATTGGACTACCCCACGTCATCTGCCAGAAAGTGTGATTTCATGCAGAAGGCACGGCAGCGCGGCTTTGTGCCCGCTCCTTCACCACGGGGGCTTGATTTCATCATGGATCCTCCTGCCTGCAGAACCACCAGCATTGTCATCAATGCACCAACAGAAGGGCAAACAGTATATACAGCCACCACGCCAGTCAAGTTTGATGCGCTGACAACGACTGGGCAATCTGTCAAAGTGTATCTGGATACGGTTGCCCAAACACCCCTATTGTCCGGTTGGGATACGGCGTATACCACACCAATAGTAACAAATGGCCCCCACAGTGTCAGGATGGATATTATCAACGCCGACGGCTCTATAGCCGCATCTACAACAAGGAACTTTATTGTTACCGTGCTTCCGTTGGCTGTCTCCATCATCAGTCCGAATGCAGACAATACAGTATTTTTGGCATCGAAAGCGCACATTTACTATACAGTCACCAGTGCCCAAGGCAGGAAAGTCAAGGTGTTTGTTGATAACACACTGATGGAAACGACCGCAGTCACAGAACCCATCATCACCAGGAAGTATATCAGCACTGCCCTTTCCACTGGCCAACACCAGATAACGGTTGAGATAGTCAACGCAGACGGCACATCATTCTCACCCCCCGTGTCTGCGACACGCACATTCTCCATCGCCCCTGCTGCTTCATTCGGATACCGGTTGCATGAAGCGGCAAGTGCAGCCACGCTCTTATCCAAGCTGCGTGATATCTATCTGGTTGATGGTGATGAATTGCAATTGACATCAACTGACATCACGCAAATCCATGCGCAAGGCAAAAAGATATTTTCCTATGTGCCCATTGGCGCAGCGTACAAAGGCAAGCCATATTTCCAGGACACATGGATTACACAGCTGGCAACACCAACAGCCGAAGGATGCATGTACACCATCAACAGGCAGGCTGCTCCGTCATGGTTGTATGCAGAAGACTGCGGCATCAATAGATTTAAGGTAGCTTATTGGGAGTCAGCATGGCAGCAGATAATGACCGATAAAGTAAAGGTGATTGCACAAGCCGGCTATGACGGCATTGTTCTCGATGCAGTGGATGTCTATTACTTCTTCCAGTCGCTAGCACTGGAGAAGAGAACAACTGCTGCACAGGACATGGTGGACTTCATCAAGAGGATTGCGCAGCAGGCAAAGGCAATCAAGCCGGGCTTTTTCATCATTGTGCAGAATGCACCGGAATTGTACCAGTATGCCGGATACCCTGAATCAGTCAGTGGCCTGCTGAAGGAATCAACATGGTATGACGACAACAATGTGCAGGATCCAGAGCATACAAGTTATGTCCTTATCTACATGGACATGATGGCTGCTGATGGCAAGGTTGTCCTTGAGGTGGAGTACGCAACCGACACGACAAAACAATGCGATTTCATCCAGAAAGCCACCCAGCGCGGCTTCAAGCCGATTGTTGCTGTAAGGGACCTGAATTCCATCCTTGACAACCCAACGTGTGGAACGACACCACCCACAACATATTGGAAACCTGCTGTCGGTGCAACATTCCAATGGCAATTGGATGGGACATTGGATACAAGTGTCAATGCACAGGTATATGATATTGATTTGTTCGAGAATGATGCAGCCACTGTGTCGGCGCTGCATGCGCAAGGGAGAAAAGTCATCTGCTACATCAATGTCGGTGCATGGCAGCCGAATCAGCCAGACAGTGCCCAGTTCCCTGCGTCTGTTTTAGGAAGTGCATACGAGCCCCCATTCAGCGAAGAGAAATGGCTTGATATCAGAAGTGACCTTATCAAACCCATTATGCTTGCCCGCCTTGACCTTTGTAAGCAGAAAGGATTTGATGCTATCGAACCAGACAACATCAACGGTTTCCAGCAGACAACCGGGTTTCCCTTGACTGCGCAGGACCAGTTGAATTATAACAAATGGCTGGCAGATGAAGCCCATAAACGTGGACTGTCTATAGGTTTGAAGAATGATGAAGACCAGGTTACCGATTTGCTTCCATACTATGACTGGGCACTGCTGGAGCATTGCTTCGCTGACAATTTCTGCGACAAGTTTGCACCGTTCACACAGGCAGGCAAAGCAGTCTTTATGACAGAATATACAGAGAAATACACACCCACCGGGACATTAAACTGGAATGATGCATGCGCCAAAGCAAGAAGCCTCCGCTTCTTTGCGTTGCTCAAGGAGACGATGTTACCTGCAGCGCGCCAGGTGTGTACATGAAGAGTATATTCCCTAGATGTGTTCAGTGACCCACCCTTTCAACGTCGCTTTATTCATTGCACCGACCTGCCTGCTCACTTCCTTGCCATTCCTGAACAGGATAAGGCACGGAATAGACATGATGCTCAAGCCCCCTGCATGGAGGGGGTTTTCATCGACATTGACCTTGGCAAAGGTCACTTTTCCGGCAAAATCCTTGCTCACTTCCTCAAAAGAAGGAGCCATCATGGTGCAAGGACCGCACCAATCTGCATAGAAGTCAACCACAACAGGTAGCTTGCTTTGCAGCACGTCCCTTTCAAAGAATGCATCCTTAACATAGATGACGGTCATTCCTGCACCTTGTTCATGCCATCTGCTTTTGCTGTATCGTACTCAAAGGTACCCCAGACAGCCACTGGCCCGTGTTGCTGCAGATACATCTTTGCGCTTGTAACACTGCCTAAGCCAGTCCGGAGCGTTGGTGCGATATAGGTCCGCTGACGCCACGTTGTTCTCTGAATAATGTAGACCTGCCCATGGGGGCCGACGACGTATTCAGGGTACGAAACGGGATACAAATCCGTATGCCATTCCAGATGGAGCAGATAATTATTCTGCTGCGGCGGATCCTGCACATACGCAGCATAGCGTTCTATGCCACTCTGGGTCTTATAATACATCTTTGTCACATTGTAACCGCTCTTCCGCATCATGTCTGCAGCGGCATTGACCATCTCTTTCTCGTCCCCAAAGCCAGTTGCGAGGAAATCTTCTGTCGCATTCAGAGCAAGTGGCGTTGCATCCTGAAAATTCCGGTAATGGTACTGCATGAAATGTTCTGTTTTCCGTGGCGTTGGATTTTCCCGTGCACGCAGTTCCAGAATGTTGTCCTGCGCAAGCGCCGGGCTGACTAGAAGGGCAAGTGTCAATAGTTCTTTTTTCATGGTATCACCTATGGTTTCCAATTGCTTTACCTATTAAAGAATTTCGTTATTTCTTCTTTGTGCAGAGGTAGACAATGATAAAAAACAGGATAAGGAATAGACCTACCAGAGCAGAGAGTTGCATGGATAACCTCTCTTGGGGCAGGCCAATCATTGTGCGAAATGAACCCCACTCCTTTTTTTCCCCTTGAATATCAACCACACCATTTTCAACCACAAATGCTTTTTCTGCACAACCCGAGTTGACTGCATCGTACTGAAATCCGTCTGCATTCTGGCGCTTCTGCAGGAAAAGGACATACGAATTATTGCCGATCACAATACCATATGGACACATGCCATCCCAACTGTTTACCCGGAGGATATCCTGACCAGACTGCCCTTTTATCGTCTGGGAAACAGCAATATCTACCCACTCAGGTCCTCCAGGCCCTTTGCCTTCAGCATACGGCGCTGCCCCCACCCGTTTCCCAATGATAATGACATCTGCCTGCCTTGCTGTTTCCGTCAGGTCGAGCTTGCTGACGCACGGCTCGCATGCCATGACAGCGGGCATAAAAACATGGAAGAGGGGGTGTGGGACATTAAAGTATCATCCTAACCAATGAAGATTGTGCCATAGCGACGAGAGCATATTGGCAGTGTCTATCCTGTCTGGTCTTTTCTGTCCCAGTCGCCAGCCGGTTCTCTTTTTGTCCTCAGCGTGCCCACTTTCAGACTGGTTTCTTTGGAAGTATTCTTTCAGGAAACCTTTTGTGTCTTCTGCGAAGTCATATATCATTCGCGACCAATCGCCGATGCCTATTGTAGCGATGTTGCTTTTTGGGATGATGAATGTTTTCACTTTGCCGAGATATTCATGACAAATTTTCACGTACGCTTCGGCGCTGTAATACTTATCAAGTCTCACTGATTTGACAGAGATCCCTGTTTCTTCTGCGACCTGCAACGCCTTTTCGAAAGCGTCTTTCTCGCTTTTGAAACTCGTCCCGAATCCGACATACATTCTTGTGCTTATGTCCATCAAGTTGAATGAATAGACAAAGAGCGTTTTCTTATGCTCTTTGTCTGATTGGGTATCGGCATCTTTCACTTTGTCCTTCAGTTTTTGGGCGGCACTGGCATAGTGTGTTTTTATCGTCAGAGAAAGACCTGTTCCGTCACCTGATCCTTCAACGTCTTTGACTTCTTTCTTTTTCAGGATAAGTATGTGAAGATTATACAGAACCGCAACCACTTCAGGATCTGAGTAAAACCGTTCTACGGTTTTGTAGCTTACGTCAATGTCGCTTAGCAACGAGAAGATCATGAACATCGCCGCCATGTTTCTGTTGCTCTTACCGACAATGTGTTTAATCAAAACCGCAAGCGTTCTTTGTTCGACATTGAGGATCGGTTTTGCACCTCGG
>JACQSS010000037.1 GCA_016211195.1 Candidatus Woesearchaeota archaeon | reverse complement strand
GCAAGCGACCGATGCGCATCGCAGTGGCAAGGAATTCTATCTTGCTGAAGCGGCTGTTCAGGAGTTGCGTGAGCGTGCGACAGAAGATGTGGAGACTGCTTTCACTTCTGGTGTACTCCTCGTGTCCCGTAAGAATGTCAAGGCGCAATTGCCTACCCATGCGATCGCAGACGAAGCAGAGACCTAGTTCCTTTTCAGACAGCAGGCAAAGCCATACGGCGAGTTCCTTGCTGCGCAAGGTATTGTGAAACTGCGTCAATATGTTTGTGATGAAACTTATGCAAAGAAGCAGGAGTCATTTGGTCGCGGGCTCTGGGTCGGCAGTCTCAGCTGCGACTCCGGCCTCGACGGCAGCAGCATCCTCAACGGCGGCCGTGTTCGTGGGGTACGTCGGGAAGGGGTGCCCGCGGAGCGGGCTGCGCCGCTTGACGGGCTCGATGGTATCATGGAAGCCATCACTGCAGGCAGGCAGTTCGAGTTTAAGGGAAAAGTATATGTCCCTATTGACTTGTCCGGGCTGAAGAAGCAATAACTTCTTATATCTCTTTTTCTTTATCATTCCGTCCGGGAGCCGCAAGGCTTTCTGGGCTACACGTCTGCCAATCTGAACGCATTCATTATTTGCGCGTTCGGGTACAGTTCAACTGCAACACTGAGTAGCTGTGCGAAATCGTGAAGCAGCGGTGTTTTTGACGGTTGGCAGGCTACACGGTCGCGGGCTCTGGGTCAACAATCTCAACAACGACTCCAACCTCAACGGCAACAACAACCTCAACAACGGCCGTGTTCGTGGAATAGCTCAGGAACCGGACATTCCCATGAAAACGTATGGTTCCCTGTTTGCCCGTGTCTGTGCATGGGACAATCTTAAGCTTGCCTTCAAGAAGGCCCGAAAGGGAAAAACGCGAAAGCCATATGTCAAGGAATTTGAAGGGGAATATGCTAACAGAATGCAACAGCTGCAGCGGGAGCTGATACTGGGGGAATATTCACCGCAGCCACTTAACACATTCATTCTTCGCGACCCGAAAACCCGCAGGATTAGCGTCAGTGCTTTCCGTGACAGGATAGTGCATCATGCTCTCTGCAATGTGTTGGAACCGATTTTTGAAAAATACTTTATCTATGATAGTTATGCAAACCGCAAAGGGAAAGGCGTGCTCGCTGCCTTGAAGCGATTCGACCAGTTCAAACGGAAAGCCTCGTCCAGCGGTAAAGTCATCAGAGGGTCGCCAGACGATAATAGGGTGCGTGGCTTTGTGCTGAAGGCGGACCTTAAGCATTACTTTGACACTGTAGACCACTCGAAGCTTCTTGCTGTTCTTTCCGTGCGCATCAGGGATGAAGAGGTTATGTCCCTTATTAAGAAAGTCCTCAATAACTATTGCGTGTCGTCCGGTAAGGGCATGCCATTGGGAAACCTGACCAGCCAATTCTTTGCCAATGTCTATCTCAATGAGCTTGACCAATTTGTCAAACACGTGCTCAAAGCAAAATACTATATCCGCTATGTCGATGATTTTGTCTTGCTGCATAAGTCCCCGTATCAATTGGGGGTGTGGAAGGAAGTCATTGCTCTCTTTCTGGAACAGAATCTGCTGCTTGCGCTTCATCCCCAGAAATCACGGATTATCCCATTAGGTCGCGGAGTCGATTTTCTGGGCTTCAAATGTTTCTATCACTTTCGCCTGCTCAGGTCGCGCAATGTCCGCAAGATGGAACGTAGGCTGGCCACATATGGTGAGATGTACGAGCTGGGAAAGATGTGTGGTTTTGAGATTCAGGACCGTTTCCTCGGTTGGCAGGCATACGCGACGCATGCCAATACATATAGATTACGGAATAAAATGGTGAAGAAAGCAACTGCGATTGTCCGGTATTCCTGTCCACCCATGTCTGCAGTACGTTAATCCTTTCTGGGTGTAATCCCCTCCTGTTTGCAAAGAAATACAGATGCATTTCTTGCACAAGAAGTGAACTACCCCGCAGCAAGCTGCGGGGGTATGTATTCATTCAAAAAATCAAAGATTACTTTGTGCTGCGACTGGGATAGCTGCGGAGCAAAAATCGTTTTACTTTTTCACAGTTCCAAATTTTGTTACCACTCGGTAGAAAATATGTAAATGGAAATCTTTAAATAGAGAAACCACTCACCTATAAAAAGATTATGAAAATGGCCAAAACGGAAAAGGAATTCTAACACCCAGGCCTAAGACTACAATGAACATTCTCGTATTGTCGTGTAAGCAAGACAACAATGATTATTACCCTCAGGATAAAGAGATTATCGCATCGCTCAAGAAAGCAGATGGTCTTGTCGTGGAGTCCATGCTCTATGACGAAGAAGCTGTCAACAAATTGAAGAAGGAGGACGCTGCTGTCGTCTTTAACCTTTGTGATAGTTTCGCTGACGGCACGAAAGAAGCGCAATTGGTCGAGTCGCTTGAGAAAAAGCATATTCCTGTCACAGGTAATGGAAGTCAAGCGCTCTATTTATGCATGGACAAACCCGCTGTTAAGACTGCACTGCAGCAGGCTCATCTGCCAGTGCCGTTTTTTTTTGCCGTTCATTCGAATGATGCACCGTTGCCGGAGATTATCCCTTTCCCCGTTATCATCAAACCCGCACATGAGCATGGTAGCGTTGGTATAGATGAAGATGCAGTCGCTGGTGACAAGGAACGGTTCACAAAAAAAGTAGCAAAGCTTCTGGGCGAACTGAAACAGACATTGCTCGTCGAGCAGTACATCGAGGGCCGCGAATATTGCATCCCGCTCATCGGTAACGGGCACCCCACAGTCCTTCCCGTCCTTGAGATTGATTATAGTGAGCACTTTGAGGATAAGGCAAAGATTCTCTCCTACAAAGCAAAGTGGAGCAAAAACAGCAACGCCTTCAAGAATACATATTCACGTATCGCACATCTTAGCGATGACTTTAAGGCAAGACTCGAAGCAGTTGCCAAAGGTGCGTACAAAGCATTGGGTATGAAGGGCTATGGGACAGTCGATGTGCGCGTTGACTCATTCGGAAACATCTACATCATTGATGTCAACTGCAATTCTTATCTTGCACCCGAATCTGATCTGGCCAAGGCGGCTGCACACGTGGACATCCCTTACCCTGCGCTGCTCAAGCGCATCGCTCATTATGCAGTGAGCTAGACCCACCAATACAGCTCAAACTCTTTGGCAATCCGCTCTTGTTTCTCTCTGTTTCCTATCCATTCTGTATCACGCAATGCCTTATCATGCAATGCTGCAACAACCCCTTCAGGTATTACATCAGTCAACCATTTCTTGTCTGTGGTGAGCGCAGCGTGAGCTGTGAGCAGATTGCCGGGCAATTCCTTGATTGCACGTTTTTCTGCGCAGGTCAAATCATGCCCAAGGTCTTTCTTGCCGACGGTGGGAACCTCATGCAGGCCCTGCGTTATGCCATCAAGACCTGCAAGGAGCATGGCCGTGAACGCAAGATATGGATTCGCTGCCGGGTCCGGGAAGCGCACTTCCAGGCGCTTGGCACACGGATTGGATGGCTCGTAATTTGGTATCCTGATTGCTGCGCTTCTGTTCGAGATGGACAGTGCAAGATATGTGGGTGCCTCAAAGCCCGGAACCAACCGCAACGCCGAATTGGTCGTTGGATTGGTGAATGCGTATAAGCCGGTACCGTGTGCAATGATGCCTGCAGCGTATGCAAGTGCAAGCTTGCTCAAACCGAAATGGGCATCGCCTGCAAAAAGTGGTTTGTCATTGCCCCATAAGCTCTGATGCACGTGCATGCCACTTCCGTTGTCATCAGTAAAGATTTTTGGCATGAAGGTCGCGAATTTCCCATGCTTGCGTGCTACCTGATGGATAACATATTTCATGAGCTGCAGGGTGTCTGCCATCGCTGTCAGCGTCCCATACCTTGGGTCAATTTCTGCCTGTCCAGTCCGCGCTACTTCGTGATGCTGGCATTCAATCACGAGTCCAAGGTCTTCCATCGTTCTGACCATTTCTGACCTGATATCCTGCTGTTTGTCTGCAATCACGGGGAAGTAACCCTCCTTCAACGATGCGCAGTGGTCAAGCAGCTTCCCGGGCTTCTCATTGGAGTCAATCACCAGAGCACCGTCTTTCATGCTCACTGCATCGAAAATGAAGAACTCTGGTTCAGGTCCGAAGTAGGCAGTGTCTGCAACCATCCGCTCCAGCTGCAGGCTGCGCAGATGTTTCTCCGCACGGAGTGCAATGGTGCGTGGGTCAAGTTCGTAAGATTCTCCACTCGGTTCATGGATGGTTGTCCGTACCACAATAGTGGGACTCTGGTAGAATGGGTCAATGAACGCCGTCTTGACATCAGGGACCATAAGCATGTCGCTTTCATAGATTTTCTTCCAGCCGGGAATGCTTGACCCATCAAACCCGACTCCCGCAGGGGTGCCATGTCCATCGTCTTTACCCAAGTCCGAATGTTCTTTGAGCCACGACGTCATGTATGTCTTATGATGTTCCTTGCCCCACAAATCCGTAAAGCGGAAATCTATTTCCTGTATGCCTTGAGCAACTGCATACTCAAGTAATTTCTTTGGGCTTTCTTTGGCCGCGTCAGGAAGAACATATTTTGCCATATGGATCACCTACCAATATACTAGTCATGTGAAAACTTTATAGTTCTTTTTGCCATTTTTTGTATTTATTTTTCATTTATTTCAAAAAAGTTAAATACTTGTTTCATATTATTCCCGATACAGATGCGCAGCAAAACAGATGTTCATCCCCAGCTCGACGAGCTTGACAGGAGGATTGTCCGCGAGCTGCTCGCTGATGCCCGGCTTTCATACCGGCAGATTGCATCCCGGACAAATGTCTCTGTTGCAACCATTATGCATCGCATGAACCGGCTATTGTCTTCGGGGCTGGTTAAAGGCACGACCTGTATCTTGGACTACCACTTATTGGGTTATGAACTGGAGGCCATGATTCAGCTCCGTATCTCAAAAGGCAAGCTCTTTGAAGTTGAGAAAAAAATTGCATCACATGCCAATGTCTATGCAGTGTACGATGTCACCGGTGACTATGATGCAATTATCTTTGCCCGTTTTTCAGCAAGGCGGCAGTTGGACGATTTCCTCAAGAAGATACAGACCTACGATTTCGTGGAACGGACTCATACCAGTTTTATTCTTAACACCATCAAGGAAAAGCAGGCGCTTCTTTAATGCTCGACTTCTGGAATGTTCTCTACTCAACGATAGTAAAAATGAAAACTTTTAAATATAGGCCAGTACTCCTCGTCGTTGCCTTGTGAAGACGTGCAGTGAAAACGATGAACTGCAGCGGGTGAACAAGGCATTCATTCTCCATGGCCCTTATCCTGAAGAACTGCCGGTATCTTGTCACACAGAATGACACCCGTGACATCCTTGAGCATGCAGACCTCTGCATTGAGGGAAACAGGATTACTGAGTCGCGCAAGCCGCTGACGGGGGACACCATTATTGACTGTTCCCGGCATATTGTGCTTCCCGGCCTCGTCAATATGCATACGCATCTTGGCATGACATTCCTGCGAGGTGCTGGGGAAGACATGGAATTGCATGATTGGCTGGCGCAAAAGATTTTCCCGGCAGAGCAGAAGCTGCGCGACCATGAGGTCTATCGGTGGGCGCTGCATGGCGCGCGGGAGGCAATGGGTTTTGGCACGACGACTGTGTGTGACTTTTACTTCTTTCCATTTTCCACAGCAAAGGCGCTTGAGGATGCAGGCATGCGCGCTTTTGTCGGGGGTGATGTGCAGGACAATCCGACTGCACATGCGCAGACGGGTGGTGATGCGTTGCAGCTTTCAGCACATTTCATCGAAACGTATAAAGACCATCCAACAATCACACCGGTGGCCTATGCCCATTCACCATACACTTGTTCAGAACAGACACTTGTTGCAGTGAAGAACCTAGCAGTGACACACCAGGTGCTGTTTGCGATGCACCTTGCAGAGACACGATATGAGGTCGATTTTTGTAAAAAGAAGTTCGGGTCATTCCCTGTTGAAGCCATGGCACGGCTTGGCCTCCTTGGAAAGGATACTGTCCTGGCGCATTGCAACTGGATAACCAAGGATGAGATAAAGCTGTTGGATGGCACTTGTGTTGCCCATAATCCTGTCTCAAATATGAAGCTTGCATCCGGCAGCACCTTGCCCATACCCGAATTGCTTGCAGCTGGTGTCTGCGTTGGATTGGGTACTGACAGTGTCGCGTCAAACAACAATCTTGATCTATTTGAGGAAATGAAAGTTGCAGGGCTGTTACAAAAATTCCATCGGTGGGATCCGGCTGCATTGCCTGTGCAACAGATTCTCGATATGGCAACTCGCAATGCTGGTGTTGTTTTGGGCAAGCCCTTGGGCGTCCTGATGCCCGGTCATCTGGCCGATGTCATTGCAGTAGAACTCCGTGACCACCTGCTGCCTATTGATACGAGTCGTGTGCTCAACCATCTGGTCTATAGCGCAAAAGGGAGTGACGTCGTACTGGTTATCATCGATGGGAAAGTGTGCCGTATGTCTTCTTGAGCAATAGTGCATCTGCTTCTATATTGGGGCTTTCGGAAATGACTGCGCCCGCGACATGGAAATCCTTCCACGCCTGCACAAGTGCCTTGTAATTCATGTCTGATTCAGCGAGTTCCAGATGATGGCGCTCTCCCTTCTCCGAATATGCAATTCCTGCCATGTGGATATGCATGGTCTTGAGGCCTTCTTTCCCCAGCGTGTTTTCCACCTTTGATAACACTTCGGAAAATTCATCATGGGTATTGAATTTTCCGCCAGAGCGTGCATGCAGATGCGCAAAGTCAATGCACGGCAGGACGCCCTCAATTTCTGCACTGAGCTGCAGCAGCTCATCAACGTCACCAAATTGTGTTGGTTTCCCAGTCGTTTCTGCACGCAACCCAATAGCAATGCCCTCATCATGCAGTACGTTGGAGACGTCCTGCAGCTCTGCCTTGACGACATGATATACTTTTTCCTTTTGGCCCCCAAGATAGAAACCAAGATGAAATGCAATGCTCCATGCACCGCATTCCCATGCACGGCGTGATGCAGTCACCATCCGTTGTTTGCTCTGCTCCCGTTTCTTTTGTTCCACTGCATTGAGATTGACATAATATGGCCCATGGCAGGTTAGGACAACATTTTCCTGTTCTGCGGCTGTCTTGACAAGCTGGGCCGTTTCTTGTCCAATATTGACACTTTGCACAAACTCAAGCTCCATGCAGCCCAAGCCAAGTGCAGCCACTCGTTTTATTCCGTTGATGGTATTGGGCTGTGGGGTGCTCAGAGGAATCCCTGCAGTGCCAAAACGGAGCATGTCCATGGGCCATACAAGCATCCGGAGCTATAAATAATTTTTTAAGGGCATTGTGTTTCCAGGTAGAAATGAACGAGATATTGTTAACGAAAATAGCGCTTCTCGCTGCCCTTGTTGGTCTTGCACTTCTCTATTGGCTCAACTAAAGAACAAGAATCCCACGGCGCGTCAGCGACACGCGTTCGCGCTCATGCCGTAGTAACTGATGCTTGTCATGCGTAAAATGCCGCTTGAGCTGTTTTTCGTGTGCGACAAGGGATGCACACTGGCTCCGCACTTTGCGCTCTTCTTCCTGCAACAGTGTTTTGACGCGTGACAGTGCCTTCCTGGTCAGTGCACTATGTATTTTCGCATCGAGTTTTTGCACCTCAACAAGTTCCTGTTTTAGGCTTTCATGGAGTGCATCAAGCTTCTGCTTCTCATGGGCCAGCTTTTTGCATGCAGCAAGCAGAAATTGTTTTTCCACCCAAGCCATCTCCCGTTGCAGTTTCATTCTTTGATGGTGATTGGCTCAACAATCTCCCAGCCGCCCTTCCCGTTCCGCAGCCTCATGCGCGGGCGTGCGCCCATGCTGCCGGCATTGACATATTCATTCAACAGGTTTTGGGTCTTTTCGTCCGGTGCTTCGTAGTCGATGGAAAACTCGTGCCCTTTCCCGTCAATGGCACGGTCAAATTTGATACGAAATTTGTTCGGCCGTCGTCTGCTCGGATTGTTGAACGTGCGCCGTATCATAAACGGCACGTATTCATCTGCCATTATCTGCGCACCGGGTTTTTGATGTAATGCTTATTATTCTTCATAGAATAGTCAACGACCCATCCCTGCGGTGCATCTCCATCGGCTTGTTCTCTGACCAGGCTGTCAAGAAGATCCGCAACGCCCGGTCCTAAGTCTTTTCCATATAATGTTGGGGGCATTTTTATTTTGGCGCCATCGCCTGTCGGTTCAACATTCTTCAGAACAAATCCTTCTCCACGTGCTTTACGTGTAATATGTAATACTCTTACTTGGGGCATACCAAATCACCTCGCTCATTTTCATTCTTCCGCACTATTTAAGTTTTTCTGTGATGCGGGCTTCATCCAAAAATAGGTTGGCATCATTTTTGTGAGGCTAAAGAATGGGTAACATGGACAAGCGGAAGGGGTCGCTCCATACGGGAAGGTGCCACTCCATGTGG
>JACQSS010000038.1 GCA_016211195.1 Candidatus Woesearchaeota archaeon | reverse complement strand
TATGATCCATTTACGTTATTTTCATTGAGTTTTTGCATAGAACCACCCAAAACAGAGAAAAAGGGCTTCTTTTAATAAACTGTCAACTAATTATGGACATGAACATGAAGCCGTCAGTCCAGAAAGCATTAAATAGCCCAATGACCTGAATTGCTCCAAAAAGAGGTGAACTGCTATCAGCATCCTGTTCATAGTCTTTGCTATGTTGCTGCTGGCTTATCTGTGCTCGCTGCTGGCGCGTGCAGTCGGCCTGCCGCGGGTCGTTGGGCAGGTGCTTGCCGGTTTTGTGCTTGGTCTTCCTTTCATCCAGCCCATGTTCTTCACGCCGGAGAATGGGCCTGTCTTTGAATTCCTTGCCGATATCGGCATCATCCTCCTGTTTTTCTTTTCGGGCCTTGAAATTGACCTCCGGAGATTCCGCAGGAATGCTGCAGAGTCAATCGCCATATCCTTTGGAAATACCATTCTGCCGCTTACCACCGGCTACTTCTTCAGCAGTTATGTTCTTGGTTTCTCTCCGGCGGTCTCTTTGCTCATCGGCATTTCCCTGTCTGTCAGCAGCCAAGCCATTGCGCTCGATATCCTTGACGAAAAACGGATGCTGAAGAGCAAGCTCGGGACACTGGTCATTTCCACAGCTTCCCTTGACGATTTGCTGGAACTTGTGCTGATCAGCGTGCTGCTTGTCCTGTTCAATGTCGGCATAGAACAGACTGGCCTTGGCAGTTTCTTCCTGCAGATTCTAGCTTTTGTCCTCATCATCCTCATTTTCAAGTGGTGGTTCATTCCCCTTGTGCTGCGCGTGTTTGAGCAGGAGCAGTCACGGAGCTACCTTTTCATGGGAGCCTTTATCCTTGTCTTGTTTGTGGCATGGCTTGCAGAGATGCTGGGTGTCGGATCGCTCATTGGTGCATTCATTACCGGTGTTCTTGTCCGGTATGCTCTCCTGACAGGGCAACAGAGACGGTACTGGGAAGAGCACGAAATCTCACGGTCAGTGCATACCATTGCATTCGGTTTCCTTATCCCCATATTTTTTGTCTGGGTGGGTGTCAATACGCAGATTGTCGCCGTCTTTCAGCAGTTGCCCCTCATCATCCCCTTGTTCATTATTGATGTTGTCGGTACTGTCCTTGGGAGTATGCTCGCTGTGCGGTTTATAGGCAGGACATGGCGTGAAGGGTATCAGGTGGGCTGGGGTGTGATTCCGAAAGGGGACACTGAACTGGTCATAGCAAGCCTTGCACTGGAGGCACGACTCATTGACCGGAGACTTTTCAGCGCCATTGTCTTTGTTGCATTTATCTGCACCATTATCGGCCCGGTCATGTTCAAGTATGCGCTGGGCAAACGACGGCCGAAGTGAGCGGATGATTTGAGCAGACGTAGGTATTTAGTCCCCGTCGAGGCGAATAGCACACTTAAGGCGAAGCGTTATTACTTTACCAACACAAACGACAAAGGGGTTGGTCCCGTCAGGAAATGCAAAGAAGGACTTAGCCCTTTTTGCACAAGGAGAACGCATTCTCCTTTGTGTCGCTTCTCTATGAGGTATGTACACGCTGAGAGTGTGCTATTCGCCTGTGGTTTGACTAAATACCTACGAGCAGACGGTAAGTTTATATCGCTCGGATCTCTGCATCTCTAGATGGTCTTCGTGCATCATGCACCTCTGGATAAACTGTTGGCAACCATCGAAGAAGGTGATGTTTGCATTTCTGAGACACCGTCACTGGATGTGCTGTATAACGAGTTTGTCAATCGCTATCCTGTAAAGGAGGATGCGCTGGAGGATCCCTTTGATGCATGGTCGCGGCAGATGGGAAACATAGTCTTGGCAGCAATGTCTCTTGCGCAAACAAAGGTGCTGACACGGCATTATGGGAAGGTGGGTGTCGTTTATGCCATCGCAGGCCCCGGAGTTCCCGAAACGATAGAGAAATTGGCTGCGGGCTTGTGGGAACCATACGATGTCTATGCACTTGGCGTCACGAAGATACGGGTCGCCTACGATGGGGATAAGCTCTTTCTCCATTGTCCCATCCCAAAAGTCGCATTGAAAAGTTCATGATAGCCATCAATTATGTGAGCATTGGCTTCCTTCTCTTGCAAGCAAAAAGGGGATTCCAAGAGGAATTTTTGCCATTAACAGGCAGAAACATATGCGAACCGATGGCCACGGAGCGCAAGCGGAGGAACTTTTCAATGGGACCATCCCCAAGCGAAGTTTTTAAAGCAGTTCCCATCTCCACGGATCCATGAAAGCCATTCTCCTCTTGTCCGGCGGCATAGACAGTCCGGTTGCCGGCTGGATGATGAAGCGCAAAGGATACGAGCTTATTGCAGTCCATTTTTCCGGAGAGCCCTTTGTCAAGAAAGCGACAGAAGATAAGGCGAGAATGCTTGCTGCCAAAATCGGGTGCAGGAAATTCATTGTTATCCCCTTCGGCTTCATTCAGGCAGAGGTCGTTACCAAATGTAGACACAGGTATTATTACATCATCATCAAGCGGTTTATGCTGCGCATTGCAGAGCGTCTTGCACAGGAGGAGGGTGCCTCAGCGATCATCAAGGGTGACAGCATTGGGCAAGTGGGCAGCCAGACAATTCCCAATATGAGCGTCATTAGCAAAGCTATTTCCATGCGTGTCTCGAGACCATTATTGTGCTTTGATAAGGATGAGACCATTGCACTGGCAAGAAAAATTGGCACGTATGAACTGTCTATTGGACCAGAGATGTGTTCTGTGCTGGGACCAAAACATCCCGCAACCAAGGCGAGACTCGATATCATCGAACGCGAAGAAAGCAATCTTGATGGAGAGACATTGATTGCGGAAGCGTTGCGGCAGAGAATGGACTGATTCTTGCATGTCTCAGTAAACACGAAAGAGAGAGAAAGCTTCATCCAAAAATAGGTTGGCATCATTTTTGTGAGGCTAAAGAATGGGTAATATGCACAAGCGGAAGGGGTCGCTCCATACGGGAAGGTGCCGTTCAGTGTGGTTTATAGGATGAGCCGAACCGATGCCAACCCAGAGCGAAGCGGATTTTTTAGATGAAGCCGGGAGAGAAAGAACATTAATAAAGGTGGAAAGCACGTCACTCATATGAACAAAACATTGGCCCTTATCATTGGACTGGGTACGTGGTACAC
>JACQSS010000034.1 GCA_016211195.1 Candidatus Woesearchaeota archaeon | reverse complement strand
GAGTGGCACCTTCCCGTATGGAGCGACCCCTTCCGCTTGTCCATGTTACCCATTCTTTACCCTCACAAAAATGAGGCCAACCTAATTTTGGATGAAGCCCCACAGCAGCAAACATTTATATACCACCCATGATTTCTGCCTCATATGATCTGCAATTCATATAAGAGTTTCTTCAAGATACTGGCAGATGACTGCAAACTCAATGTCATCAATCTCCTCAGCAAGGGTCCATTGACAGTCAACCAATTGTGCGGCAAACTTGGCTATGAGCAGAGTCGTGTCAGCCACTGCCTGGGTACGCTTCGCGAAAATGGATTTGTCATGATGACTGCCAAAGGGAAGATGCGGGAATATGCACTCGAACCCGAGCTGATGGTCCCTTTGCTGAAACTTATTGACACACACGTTGAGAAATATCATCGCTCAAAATGCCGCTGTGCTGGCGTGCGCTGGAGGGACTTATCATGAGCATGTCACATGACGAGCGGCAGCTGAAAAAGGAACAGCAGGAGATGCAGCACGAGTTGGAAAAGCAACTCCATGAGCGTGCACGGAAAAAGAAACTAGCCATCAGGGTGGGGATTGCACTTATCATCCTTGCCGCTGGAGGGTATCTTCTCTCACTTCTCTTCTATCCGCCGGGCGCACCATTATTGGATATCACTCCTGCCATCCTTCAGATGGGAACGGTAAGCCAGGCAGAGGGTATTGCAACAGGCACATTCCAGCTCAAAAACACTGGTTTCAGTGACTTACTTATCACCGGCATGGACACCTCGTGCATGTGCACGCAGGTAGCACTTGTCACCGATAAGGAAGGCCCACGCTTTGGCATGCCCAGTCACGGCAACCCGAAAGGCTGGACAGCAACTATAGCACCAGGAGAGCAGGCAACACTAAATGTCTATTACGATCCTAATGCGCACAAGGAACTCACGGGTCCAGTGACGCGACTCATCAATATTTACTCCAATGCACCGTTCTCCCCCAAACAGATACAGATTAGATTGAATCAGGTGAGATGATGAAGAACGTACTCATAGCAGTTATCCTTTTGGTCTTGCTCGGCTGCACACAGTCATCGAAGCATGCAGCACGACCGGGTGAAATTACACCAGAACAATTATCAAAGCAGCAGATTGTCACTATTATCGATGTTCGGTCTGCTGAGCAGTTTATTGATGGACATATTGCAGGTGCCATTACCATCCCCTTGGAACAACTTTCACTGGCATCATTGGACAAAGCAGGCATTAGAAAGACAGAAACTATCGTTGTCTATGGACAATCACCGACGAAAAGCGACGCTGCCCAAAACATTCTCCTGTCATTTGGCTATGAAGATGTTGTCAGCCTGAGCGGTGGCTTCGCCCATTGGGTTGAGGATGAAAACCCAATCGAACGTGGTGCACAAGCGGAACGACCAGACACCACTAGAGGAGCACCAGCTATCGAGCTGAACGCAACAACCCATGACTTTGGTCTTATTCCTTTATCCGGCGGCATTGTCACGACATCGTTTCTCATCACCAACAAAGGGACAAAGGATTTGACGCTAACGTCATTAAGCACCTCCTGTGGCTGCACATCAGGGAAACTGGATAAGGAACGCGTGGCGCCGGGGGAAAGTGCGCTACTGACTGCCAGCTTCGACCCCAATTATCACAAAGAACCACTAGGGCGGTTTTCACGGACAGTGTTCATTGAAACCAATGACCCTGTTCAACAGGAATTGACGTTCACTATCTGGGTGGAAATCGATACAACGAGGTGAATGAGATGCTGGGATTATTTGCACGAAAGGATCCCGTCTGCGGGATGAAAGAGGAAAAGGGAAAAGGTATTGTCAGTAGCAGCAACTGGTTTTGCTCGGCTGCATGCAAGGATAAGCATGCAAAGCAATCAAAGAGCGGGTGTTGCTGTGGACACTAAATATTGGGGTGCCTTTGCAGGCGCCCTGCTTTTCCTGTTTTATGTCGGTATTCTCACCAGTTTCAATTCCTTTGACCATGCTTTGGAGCAATTGCACAGTACATGGTATTATATTGTGCCACTCATCATTGGGTTCGGCACACAGGTGGCATTGTACATGCACCTTCGTCGGGCAAAATGTGCTTCTGCGTCAGTCGCGACGAGCGGGGGAGCATCTGCAGGATCCATGGTCGCTTGTTGCGCTCACCATGCAATAGATGTGCTGCCTTTTTTCAGTGCCTCCGTCGGGCTGTTCATTGTCCAATATCAGCCGTTTCTGATGATGCTGGGTGTTCTATCCAATATTATGGGAATTTCATTCATGCTCCGCATCATGCAACAGCAAGGCACGTATCCCACAGTGCTGAGGAGAGTTATGAAATGGAATATGGATACTGTATTTAAGGCAGTACTTGCTGGCGGTATCATCATCATATTATTATCATGGAGTGGACTATGAACAAAGACACGCTCTTCTTCGGTGCGATACTGATTACTGCACTCATTATTCTCGGCTACGCACTCTTTCCTCAAAGTCCTACTGTTCCCAAATTTGCATCGAAAAGCACAGGAAGCACTGATAATGGTGACGTTTTGGTCGAGTTACAGCCGATGGGCGTAGAGAATGGACAATTCACTATCTCTATCCGTGTCAATACACATTCTGTTGATTTGAGTTCTATCGACCTGATGCAACAGGTGGCATTCGAGAGCAATGGACAAAGCGTGAAGCCGACAAGTGGACTGCAGCTAAGCGGACACCACGCATCCGGGAAACTGTCGTTCCCGGTCGCTGTGCCTGCACAGTTCACTGTCCGCATCCGTGGCATCCCCCTGCAACAGGAACGAGTCTATATGTGGTAGTGCTTACCTGCCGTTTTCTTTTACTAAAATATACGGTAAAGGCTAAGAAACAGACACGAGATTTTATGATTAGCCCGGCACCAGCCATGTATGGTGAAAACAACACCGGAGATAAAAAACATGAAAAGTGATTTGGAAGCATTGGTTTTTGCAGGAGCATTGGGAGTTGCAGTCCTTGGTTTCAGCGGCTGCACTGTTGCCCCGCACTTTGACCGGGATACATACACAGGCAAAGTGACGGAGAAGCTGGTGAAACGCACAGGGTCTGGCGAGAGTGCACATGACAAATACCTCATCTGCACAAAGCTGCCAGACGGTTCAGTACGCGTGTTTGAGAACACAGACTCCACGCTCGAATGGAAATTCAACAGCTCAGACCTCTACGCAAAGATGGAGGCAGGAAAATCATACAAGATAAAGACGTATGGCTGGCGTGTTCCGTTCCTGTCCATGTACGAGAATATCGTGGACGTTGAAGAGGCAAAAAATGGACAATAAGACAGAAGTAAGAGGACGTGTCGGGACATACGGCGAAATCCAGCTTGGCTTGGGCACACTCATCCTCGGCACGCTGCTTATGCGCGGCTGTGTCATGGACGGTGTCGAGTCAAAGTTGGACACCATCCAGCAGAGGCTGCAGAACCCACCAGCTATCACCGTGACAGTCAAATTGCCGGAGCTGAAGCGCGAGCACGTCATCGGCGGACCGGCAGTAGAGGAGTTCTATCTCATTGACGGCAGACGGGCATACATCGCGGTTGATGGGACTGCTGTCGACCAGAAATACAGCACCGAACGATAGGGCTACTTTGCCTTATCCATTAGCCACTGCGTCACGACGCGGACGCCAGCACCTGTGGCGCCCAACCGGAGATAGCCGCTGCTATCAGCTGTTGTCCATGCAGTACCGGCAATGTCAAGATGCACCCATGGTGTCTCATCAACAAACTCTTTGAGGAACATGGCAGCGGTGATCGCACCAGCAGCCCCATCCCCAGCACCGAGGTTCTTGATGTCTGCATAGCCGCTCTTGATGTCATCAGCATATTCGTCGAAAAGAGGCAGTTGCCAGACTTTCTCACCGGACGAGTCTGATGCTTTCTTTATATCAGCAAGCAATGCATCGCTGTTGCCCATCATGCCCGAACAGACATGACCGAGCGCAACGACACAGGCACCGGTGAGTGTCGCGAGGTCGATAATGGATTCCGGCTTGTAGTGTTTCCGTGCATAATGCAACGCGTCTGCAAGGATAAGGCGGCCTTCTGCATCGGTGTTGAGCACTTCAACATATTTGCCCGAAGCAGCTTTCACAATGTCGCCCGGCCTCTGCGCACTGCTGCCCGGCAGATTCTCCACCATTGGCATGACACCAACGACGTTGACAGGTAGTTTCAATCGCGCTGCAGCCGAGACAATGGCCATGGTCGCTGCAGCTCCGCACATGTCAAACTTCATTTCCTCCATGCCCTTGCCGGGTTTGAGCGAAATGCCACCACTGTCAAAGCAAACGCCCTTCCCGACAACTGCATGGATGGGGGCACCCTTTTTCGGCAGATATTCCATGATCACAAGCCGCGGCGGATGCACACTTCCTTGGGCAACGCCCAGCAAACAGTTCATGCCTTCCTTCTTCAACTGCTCTGGTTCTAGGCATTTGTAGCCTACCTTATAGCGGTCTGCGAGGTCTTTGGCTTTCTTTGCAAGCGCTTCTGGGGTCATGACATTCGCTGGCTCATTGCCTACGTCCCGTATCTCATTGGCAAGATCCGCTATTGCCTTGCCCAAGTCATAGCCCGTCTTCCATTCCTTGGCTTTGTCAAGCACGCAGACGGTTGCCTTAGCCAACACGGGGTCTGCTTTTGATTTGTATTTGGTGAATGAATAGCCCCCAAGCAGGAGTCCTTCAGTCTGAGCTCGTGCAATGATTTCCACGGGCGCTGTGCAGAGCCCTTCCACGGACAGCACAGCGAATTCTGCCAGTTTCTTCGACTGGAGAAGTTTGCAGATGCTCCCCATCGCCATGCGCACTTTCTCATGGGTGAGTTTTGCCTGCTCACCAAGGCCATAGAGGATTATTTTTCCTTTGTCGCCAAGGAATTCTGCCGTCACGCCATCTTCGCCGACATAGCCAGAGCGGGCTATATATGCAGTAACGCCCAATTTCTTATACGCGTCCTTGACTGCAACTCCTTCCTTGCAGTCTTTCAGGACAGGCACAACAAGCACAGTTTTCACATCGGTCGTGTCAAGAAGTATTACATCCATAATGATCCCTCCAGCACATCTCATGAGCACAGGAATATATAAAAGTAGCCCACGATAAAAAAAAAAGGAACCACCGGCTTCATCCAAAAATAGGTTAGCATCATTTTTGTGAGGCTAAAGAATGGGTAACATGGACAAGCGGAAGGGGTCGCTCCATACGGGAAGGTGCCACTCAGTGTGG
>JACQSS010000035.1 GCA_016211195.1 Candidatus Woesearchaeota archaeon | reverse complement strand
GAGTGGCACCTTCCCGTATGGAGCGACCCCTTCCGCTTGTCCATGTTACCCATTCTTTAGCCTCACAAAAATGATGCCAACCTATTTTTGGATGAAGCCTGCTTTCATGACTGGTTTCACAAGAGCCCGCTTCTTTTTCTGCTCACGGACGTATGGATGACGCATGGTACGGTTACAGACAAGGCATGTCATTGCAACGTGATGCTTCTGCAATCGGATACGCACATTATGGCCAACTGAAAGGAAGGAATGGCAATGTTTGCAGAATGAGTGTTTCACTTCTTTCGGCATGTGCAGGCGCATTTTCATGGCTATCTTCCGTGCGAGGACAACATACCTGTTCGAAAGCGCGGGTTCTTGAAAAAAGCGTTTCTTTGCTTCCTCAAAGAGCTGGAGAATCCTCGCCCGGGCAAGGTCCTTCTGTTCGCGTTCCCGTTTCCATTTCACAGAACGGTTAAGGAGGGGAGCATTTATAATGGTTTGCCGCATCTCCCGAAAGATGCTCTCGTTTATCCGGCAATTTTTCGCACAACCTCAGGTTACTTTCACAGACCTTGAGAAGATTGTTGAACAGAAAAAGGCAGACCTCGATCGAGCAACAAATGAAAATGCCGCTGCATGCATGCTACGTATCAGGGACGTTCTCGGTCAATTGCAGCAGCAGGCGCAGGCTCTTACAGAGGAGCCTATCCCCGATGAAGAACATGTCGATCGTAGAGTGAAAACCATTGTGACGAGTCAGCGTGCATTTTTCACTGGACAAATTAATTTACTGGTGGAGCAAACCATTTTTTCCGAGGTGCCTGATCCGCAGCACTATGGGTTGGCGTTACGGAAGGCTCTTGACCAATTTACACAGAAAACAACGAAGAGTTTTGCAGTGTCATACCACTTGTTCTACAAAGAACTAGAGGCAATAAAGGAGAGCCTGCGTACTGTTGACGAACTGCAGCGCACCCTGATGCTATTACTCATCCCGGGACCAATTCATGACCTCGGCAATCTGCTTACAGTGCTCCGCATGCATGAGCAGACCATGGCAGCCATGAAAACGAAACAGGACACTGTTATGAAGCAGGCGCATGACATGACCAAACACCTGTCTGAAGTACGGGTGCGCTGGGAAGAAGTGCAGAAACCCCAGCCAGCAGAGAAAGAAAGAGAGGAGTTAGTGCGACATGCAAAGCAGATACATGGTGAGATAAGCTCATTTTTTGCCGAGCGTGTCTGGCTTAAAGTTGCAAAACGGTATCCAGATATGGCCAAGAGGATTAAGGCCATGCTTCATGACCCAGTGAAAAATGCGTCCCACTATGACGAGGTGCGCCGCGTCTATGCTCTGGCCGTCGGGAAAAAGGAACTCGGTAATGAGAATTACGACAAATTACGTGCATGGGAACCGCCAGAGCTGAGGGAGAAGGTACAGATGCTTGCCCACTTGGAAGCGCGACAAAAAGAAGTGGACGTGATGCTTCAGCCGCATCTTGAGAAAAAGCAGATGCTTGCCCGTGATTTGGTGTCGCTGGAGCAGAGCCATCAGAAGATACAGACACAATTGCAGGAAATAGAAAGAGAGATAAATGCAATTACCTCCCCAGATAAGGAAAAGATAGCCCGGTTGGCTTATGACCTGCTGGGACAGAAGGTCAGCAATGCTTGAATTTATCCGGAGATTCACGCAAGACACCATTCCGTACGTCAAAAGAGGTAATAGATTCTTTTTCGCGACGCCGGAGGTGCTTGCTGCAGAACACACTGTAAAGATTGCACCATTCTCTTTAGGATTACCGCTCGGCGGGAAGAAGAATGGGATATTCATGCCCAGTCTGCCGCTGTTGACATTGCTTGCTCCGCACACAACACAAAAGGTGGTTATCACAGACAAAGCCGCATGGCTATTCCTTTGTGGCAGGAATGTCGCTGCTGCATCTATTGTGAAGAGAGCAGCGGAGGGGTTTGTTCTTGTCCAGAACAAACAGGACGAGAACCTCGGATATGGGCAGTTGACGAAAGATGGTGTCAGGAACCTTCTGGATCGAGGGGATTATTTGCGGCGAGAAAGGAAATCGTCCAAGGCTTTGTAAATGACAGAGGCTTTTTTTGCAACAGCATCATTATTGAATGCAGCGGCTCTATCTCCCTTGTTAGTGATATAGCCCAGTTCTATCAGCACACCGGGCACGGCTTTATTCGCATGATGCAGCACAGTGAAATCCACCGCCAGAATGCCGTCCTTTTCTCCACCAGTTGTACTTTTTGTATACCCGTTTGCCACGAGAGCATTCCTGATTGCAATAGCCAAATCCCTGCTTTCTTGTGCGCGGGGGCCACATGCAGAATAGTAAATACAGAAACCATGGAGCTTATTTGAGCCCCCTGCACCTGGTGCGTTATAGTGAATACTGACAAAAAGATCTGCATTATAGGTCTTGAACTGGGGCTGGAAAAAGAGTGAACGGACATGCAACATCTGGAAATACATGCCAGGTTGCATGTGCTGGTCCTTTTCACCAGTATACTCCCGTCTCAACTGAGTGACGTCCTGACGGTGATTTTTTTCAAAATCCACAAGCAATGGTGCATACCCATTTTCATTGAGCGTCAGGAATGCTGTGTGTTTTCTGGCGATGATACGTTCAAGGGATTGTGCAAAGGTCAGGTTGGCCTTTGCCTCAACTGAATCGCCCCAAGGCTCATGGCCGGGGTCAAGCACAATGGTAGCTGCATTGACTGAGGTGGCTGTCAGAACAGACAGAAGGACGTGTTTGAGTGCCATCGCTTGTCTAAGGAGAAGAATTATATAAGCATTAGCGCCAAAACTTTATAAACAGTCACCCCACAACACGACCTGTGCCCCCGTGGTATAGCTTGGATAGCATGCGAGGTTGCGGACCTTGCGACCTGGGTTCGAATCCCAGCGGGGGCGTTTTGTTTGAATTCAAAAGCCCCACTTTGCTTCCTTGTACAAAAACTAGTGGAGGAGGCATATAAGGCTGCACATCTCATGGAGACCAACCATGAAATCCGTGAGCATTTATGATATGGACAAGCGCCTTGCCCAGACAATGCAAAAAATACAGGATGCAGCGATTTCTGCAAGAAACAAAGAAATCATTTTGGATTTCTGCAATACTGCATCGAGCGAAGGATTAACCAAGACAAGGGTTGCGAAGATAGCATATGTCTGTCGCATTTTGGCTGAAATGCTGGAGAAGGATTTTGACATAGCAGACAAGAAGGATATCGAAGCACTTATCCGCAAGATACACACCCGCGGCATAGAGGCATGGACCATTTACGGCTACAAGGTCATTGTCAAAAAACTGTATAAATGG
>JACQSS010000036.1 GCA_016211195.1 Candidatus Woesearchaeota archaeon | reverse complement strand
GGACGATATATAAAATAGAGTTATTGAAAATAATTAAAAAGGGTTGATTTCTCGTCGGTGAAACAGATGCTTTACCTCATTGGAATAGGATTACGGTCTCCGGAAGACATCACACTGCGCGGCCTGCACTGCCTACAGCAGTGTGCTGCAGTATACCTTGAAGGCTACACGTCGATTATGGGATGTCACGCTGAGGATTTATCCCGTTTTTATGGAAAAACAGTGACAGTCCTTGACCGGCCTCACGTGGAGTCAGACTTTCTTTTGACAGAAGCCGCATCCAAAGACGTAGCGTTGCTTATCGTGGGCGATCCATTCTGCGCCACGACACACAGTTCCCTTGTGCTTGAGGCTCGGGAACGAGGAATCTCTGTCGAGGTAGTGCATAATGCAAGCATTCTCACCGCAATCGGCGAAACTGGTCTCTCATTATACAAATTCGGTCGGGTTGTCTCATTGCCGTTTGACCAGTTGCCAGACTCAGTCTATGATGCGATACGTGACAATCAGCAGTGCGGTCTCCATACATTATGCCTGCTGGACATCCGGATGGAACACGGTAAACTCATGACGGTGAACACGGCATGCTCCCTTCTTCTTGCACTTGAAGAAAAACGAAAACAGGGGCTGCTGCATCCTGCAACAGTCGTCATGGGCATTGCGCGCATTGGAGGCCATGACCAACGCATCATTTCAGGCACCCTCACCCAACTGCAAAAAGCTGATTTCGGAGAGCCGCCCCATTGCCTTATTATCCCTTCACCAAAGCGGCATTTTGTAGAAGACAGCTGGATACAACGGTGGAAAATCTAATTCTACGGCGTCATATCTGCATCAGTGACGCTGTTGACTGCCATATCCTCAAAGTCATATCGACTACCATCGACCAGAATACGGACCGGCAATGCATAATCGGCATCTAGCCATTGTGTTTTACCATCATACATCACTTTCTTAGTATTGCGATCAAAGAGTTTGCCGCCAGCATCAACACTGCCTATTGCAATTTCAGTGAGCCATTCATGAGGAAGCCGGATCATGACGCTTCCAAAATCCAGCGCGACATTGTTCATCCTCGTTTTCTGGCAAGGCCGGCGTTCCTGACAATAGGCTGTAGCCATTTTCTTCTCGAGATCGAAATAAACCGTATCGTAATATTGCTCGGGGTCCACGATATTCGGTGTGTAAAGCTTCTTCATCTTCATCTTGCTTCCTTTCACCCAGTACCGCTCACGCGCTTTGTTATCAGGCGGCGGACTATACGTAAACTGATAGCTCTTGACTTTCTTCACTTTATTGAGAAGCCCTTCCAATTCTGGTGATGGCTGTTCTGCTGGTGCCTGAATTTCTTGCACAGGTTGCGTTTCCTGTGCAACAGGTTCTACTGCTGGTGGTGGTGGTAAAGACACTTCTGGTACAGGCTTACCTGGAACTGCTTCTTTGGCGCATCCAACAAGAAGTATGACCAATGCCACAAGGATGACAAGACGCATGCCCAACCAAGAGCGTTACTTGTTTATATGCATTTGGGTCAATGACACTTCTCTCCCTGAGCCATCATGATAAGGTGCATCAGTGGACAGAGCAGCACGATCAACCATGGCTTCCCCACATACAGCGCTCCGGCCACAATGGCGATGCAGAGAACCCAAAGCCACTTCCTCTCCATCAGCATCCCCCGACCATCGTCGGCTGTTGTCCTGCCTGCAGCCGCGCCGGCAACGTGCCATGATGCTCATACATCATCTTTTCCTGCTCTGTCCAATCACTCATGTCAATAGACCCCGCAGTGCCCACAGCCTTACCCGTCACACCGTCCTTCAGTGAGTTTATCTGGTACGTCTGATACCCGACAAGGGCGAGTATGACTAACAAGACAATCAAAAGAGATGTTTTCATGGTTCTCCCTCCTAGCAGCCACCGACCATTCCACCCGCATTCCCCGTGCCTCGTTCAATACCACGGTATTTATTCGATGCCAGATTGATGTAATTCAGTTCAATCCCTTTCTCCTGAAGCACAGCTGCTTTCTTGCTCAGCGCTCCGGGGAAAAAGAGTGTCTTCCATTTCCCCAACTCTTCCAAGATTTGGTCATCAGTGAATTCCTTCGGGTGATTTTTGAGGAGGTATTTAGCCAATCCGCGCATGGCGTAGCTATGTGCGCAGCCGCATGCAGCCTTACCATCTTTTGTAATAATGGAGTCCGCACCGCAGCAATATTCACAACTGATTCTGCCGGCGATGCTGATAAATCGATCCATATCTTTACCTGAAAGGGTTACTTGGTCATCAAAGGCACCAAGTTTCTTTATGGTCGCATCTGCTTTCTCAGGAGTTGCTGCCGAAACATCATCATAATTCACACCAAGTTCTTTGCCGTAGATGCTGGGTGTCCCCTTGGGGACGACATCAACTGATTTCTGCACCTGCGTCTTTTCTGGCATCGGTGCAATGACATTACCCGTTACCGGAGAGGTCAGCGTTGATATATTATATGCGTTAAAGCCGACCATGACAAGCAAGACTGCGATAACGCCAAGCATTATTTTTTCAGATGTGTCCATGTGTTTCACCATGCAAGAAGAATGTTGAAACACCTTTTTTATATATCGGTGAAACCAGTTTCATTGCTTGAGAATCACGACATTGGTCATGCCGCGCCGACGGCGTTCGATGAGGCCTTTGCCTTCAAGCTTGTCAAGAATCCTGGTAACCCGCACCTTTCCCAGCTGCGTTTTCTCCACAAGTTCATTCTGGAAGATCATTCCATCAGAAGAAGTAACCAAATCAAATACCTGTGCTTCTTCCCCAACCAGCGTCTTGGCATCAGCTGTTGCCTTAACTATTGCTGTTTCCTGCTGTGTCTTTTTCCGGAACAAGTATGCACCCCAGCCGAAGATCACTAAAAGCAGTGCACCACCAATGTATTTCGGGACGGTCAATTCATGCAATTGCTCATATGGGCAGACGGGTCCGGTATGAATGCATTCACCTTCCGGTCCAGTCTTGATTTGTGAGAGCAGAAATGACTCGGACCGGCTGACATAGAGGTATCCCGTTACAGCTAGAATGACGGCGGCAGCCATCAGCACTGCACCCAGTTGCCTGTTGTTCATTTCTGCCAATTAAAGAGAGTTCTTTTATAAAGCTACCGAGAAGAAACAAAGGCGGCAGCGCGTAGTGCCCAGTCAGTGCGAAGCTGGTGATCTGTTATGGTCTCAAGCTCAAAACCACGAGGACCCATTTTGACACCGTCCACGTAAACAGCACTCGTGTCAAGTGCAATCCTTCCCTGAGCAATGAGCGTGACTGCAACGACGTATGCAGGCCAGTCGCAGAGACGCTTCTGCATATCTTGTTGTTGCTGGGCACGTTGCTTTATCGTGTCTCCCTGAACCACATCCAACCCTTGCGATGTCACGAGAATTTCGCCGGCGTCCACTTCCTGCCGGACAAGATGCACGCAGGAGTAAGTCTTCGATTCTCCTGCCCGAAGCGCAGCAAGGACTGCCTTATGCCCAGTATAGAGGCGTTTTCCAGCTGTGTCTGTCTTTGACAAGTCCGCGGGATGCACATTAATTATTTTTCCGGGAAATGCATCAAGCAGTGGCCTATGCACTACTTTCATATAGCCGGCAAGCGCGAGCAGGTCAAGTGAAAATCCCTCTTTGGCAGCCAATGCTGTCAGGAGTTGGACAGTCTTCATATCATACAACTCACGGGTAGAGAGGTCTGCATGGTCGCTCACTCCATGCTGCCTGAAAAACGATGTGAAATCATGGTGTATAACTGGAATATGCGCCTGTTGTGCAATATCCAGGCACCTGCAGAGCCTGTCAGAAACAACAGCACGAATCTCATACAACGGTTGTCCCTGCTGCTGCAGAGACTGTTGCGCAGCAAGCAAAGCCTCGAGATTAGTTCCTGAGCCAGAACCGAACACAATGACATCCATCAGCCGCCCTTGTGGCACGTAAAGATGATGCACATCTACCGCCCCAGTATCCGTGCACAGGCAAGCGCTGCATTCTGCGGGTCGAGTACTGGTAAAACCGGAACTGCGCTGGGCATTTGTAACGTGGAATGGATATTGACAAGGTAATCAAGCTTGTCCGCAAAATGGGGACACGCAATGACCGGCCATTTTGTCTGCGCAGCCACCATGCCAGACAATGCATTGCTCCTGCCTGCAACGGTGATATACACCAGCGGTTCCATGCTTTCCTCATAACCAGCAATGAGTTTCAGCACGTGCTGCGGCTGCTTATGCGCAGAGGCAATGTGTGTTCCATGCGGGATGTGAAGTGCATGGAGTGCAGCTTCTATCTGTTGCACAAAAGGGACATCTTTCTCACTTCCCATCAGGATAGGAACAAAACACCCTTGTAGTAACCCCTTGCTACGGAGATGAGCAACAAGACGTTCCTTGATAGGGATTGTACCGGGTGCAAAAGACTGGCCCGTCACTAGCCCATACGCTTCCGTGTACCGGCGTGTCGCTTCTGCCTGCACATCTGCCGGTAAGGATGGAACCGGTCCTTCTCCGTGAAAATCATTGCTCCGGAGCCAGTTCCGGACATATTCCTTGTCCAGTGGTCTGATTACTCCGGCCTCATATTCCTTCTGAAACCAATACCGTGATGAGTCTGGTGTATGAATCTCATCAATCAGCACAAGCTCATCGCCTGCAAGACCAAATTCATATTTTGTATCCACCAGCAGGAGTCCCTGCTGCTCAGCCAGTTCCTGTCCTCGGGCGAACAACCGTAGTGCTGTTTCCTCAATTTTGGTCCATAGTGGTGCAGTGACGCAACCACTCGTGATCAATTCCAAAGATGAAATGTCTTCATCATGGCCCACCTTTGCTTTTGTTGTCGGAGTGACAATGGGATGCACAAGTATCTGATTCTCCCGTAATCCGTCTGCCAGTGCCACACCGCACTTACGTCGCTTGCCTTGCGCATAATCGCGCCAAAGCGAGCCAGCCATGTACCCTCGCACCACAACTTCTATGGGCAGCGGTGTACATTTCTTCACCACAAGCACATTCGGATCCGGATGGATAAGGACATGATTCTGGACAATATCATTTGTCTGCCGGAACCAGTACACGGCCATCTCTGTCAGGAGCGCACCTTTGTGCTCAATCTGCTCTTTGAGGACAACGTCAAAACAGGAGATGCGATCTGTTGCAATCATCAGTAATCGGTCTCCCATGTCGTAGATATCCCGTACCTTTCCCCGTGTGGGGGTGCCGAGTTCTGGAAGATATGCTGTGCGCAGGGTCAATGGCGGAAATGCCTCCTTCCTGTGTAGATCATTGCGACACCAAGCTCATCACATGCAACTTCCGACGCCTTGTCATTTTTTGAGCCACCGGGCTGGATAATCGTCTTGATGCCATGCGCCGCAGCAACGCGTACACAGTCATCAAACGGGAAAAATGCATCACTGGCCATGATGCATTGTGACAAATGAGCCCGGTACCCGGTGACTCCTTTATCACGAAGGTTCTGGATAGCCTTCGGCAGGGCAAGTTGCTCCAGTGCCACAATCCTATTCGGCTGCCCTGCACCCATGCCAAGGACACTATAGCAGCCCAGTTCATCTTCCTGAGCAATGACGATGGCGTTTGATTTGAGATGCTTGACAGCAGTCATGGCAAAGGCGCACAACCTCGCAATTCCCGGATCCGGCATCGTTTTCGTGACAATACCTATTCTGCTTCCCTGAAAATCATACGCCGGCTTGAAGATGTCCGTGCTCGCAAGCAATGCATTATCTGGTGTCTGCACCAGCAAGCCACCGGAGATCTCTTTGCATTCGCGAAGAGGTGCATCATACGACGCAAGCTGCAATAGCCGCAAATCCCTCTTCTTGTCCTTGGCCCAAGCGACAAATTCACTCTCAAACGAAGGAGCAATGATGACTTCAACGAATTTTGCAGGGCTGCTTCCCTGCTTCTGCAGGGCTCCTGCAAGGGACATATCAACTGGCGATGAGCAGGCAATGACGCTGCCGAATGCGGAGATAGGATCACCCTGCCAGGCACGCATAAATGACTGGACAAGCGTCCTGCCTGTTGCATAGCCGCATGGATTGTTGTGCTTGACGATAGCTGTCCCATGAGGACCAAAATGGAGAAGGTCAATGACTGCTTTGAATGCGGCATCGACGTCTACATAATTATTGTATGAAAGCTCCTTACCGCATAATTGGATTGCGTGCGCAATGCCTGCCCCGCTCTTGTCCTGAAGCACCCATGCCTGTTGATGCGGGTTCTCACCATAACGCAGGCGTTGGCCGTTGCCATAGGCAAGCCTCAACATCTCATTCCCAGCACGCTTGTACAATTCATCGACAATAGCACAATCATAATCTGCTGCATACGCAAATGCAGCCAGTGCCAACTCCTTACGGAGCACAACTGGTACAGCACCATTGTTCATCACCGCAAGAACAGAATGATATTGTCCGGGAGAAATGACTACTGCAACGGATGCATGATTCTTTGCCGCTGCCCGGATCATTGTCAGTCCACCAATGTCAATCTGTTCAAGGAGCTCGTTGTCAGCAACTCCTTTACGTGCAGCGTCTTCAAATGGATACAGATTACAGACCACCAGATCAATGGGTTTTATGCCAAGGGCTTGGGCTTCTGCATCGTCAATGCCCCTGCGCTGAAGAATGCCCCCTTCAATGAAGGGATGAAGTGTCTTGATGCGGCCGCCAAAGCATTCCGGAGAGCCGGTATAGGCACTTACTTCAGTTACTGGGAGGCCAGCAGCGCTGAGCAACTGTGCAGTACCTCCTGTCGAGAGGACCTCAAGGCCCGGAGTAATACGGAACAGTTCGCGGACAAAATGTTCCAGCCCGGTCTTGTCCGAGACAGAAATCAAAGCACGCCGGATTGGTTGATCCATTTGCTGTCAACCAATTCATTTCAGGCCAACCTTAAATAGATTCCTGTTTTGAGGGCTTCATCCAAAAAATCCGCTTCGCTCCGGGTTGGCATCGGTTCGGCTCATCCTGTAAACCGCACTGAGCGGCACCTTCCCAT
>JACQSS010000033.1 GCA_016211195.1 Candidatus Woesearchaeota archaeon | reverse complement strand
ATCTACGATCGTGCACTCTCTTCAGAAGAGATAAACCAGTCCTTCCTCCGTAACTTCCCGTTATTCGGGCTAGATAATTCTACTTACGGTAAGAATAGCAATCTCACATTCCGTATTGAGTCAAGTGATGGGAGAACTTTCGGTGCTACTGTGGATTCGGCGCTGTTCACCATCCCGAACAATCCACCGACAGTTCCAACTCTTGTCAGCCCGGCACAGAACGAGACAACGAGGACAAGGAACCCCACATTTATCTGGAATGCATCAACTGATGAAGATGGCGATACACTAACCTATATTCTCCAGATTAGCAATGTCTCCAATTTCAGTACGGCAATCTTCAATGTCAGCGGGCTCAGCACGTTGAACTTTACAAATAATACACCACTGCTAACAACAGACATCCCCCTTTTCTGGCGGGTGCGGGCATATGATGGAACTGACTTCAGTAATTTCTCTACTGTGTTCAACTTCACTATTGAGTCTGTCAATATCATCTTCCTGCCACTTAATGTCGTCTCTTTCGGCCTATTGTCCTTGAACGAGACCAATGATACAAGCGATAATTCCCCGTACCCATTCCTCTTACAGAATGATGGCAATGTCATCGTCGATGTCACTATTAACGGTAGCAACCTCTGGCGCACGGTTAATAATCCAAGCCGTTTCTACCAGTTCAAGATTCGTGTCAATGAGACCGGAGCCTTCACACAGGCAACAGCGAGCATGAATTATACCAACATGCCATTGACCAGTTCTGATATAGACATTCCTTCTTTCTCCTTCCTCAATGACACGGATGCAGCCTACATTGATATCAATATCACAGTCCCATCGGCTGAATATGCCGGGGCACGGAATTCCACCATTATCTTCAGCGCGGTGCCCTCATGAGAAAAATAGCACCCTTCATCATGTTTTTGCTTGTTTTGCCGATGGTATTTTCTCTCGGCATAGCACCGGCAAAACGTGAAGTCCAGTTCCAGCCCGGACTGTCCCAGCATTATGAAATCAGAATCATCAACAACGAAAGACGGGACATGGACGTTGTCCTTTCTGTTGATGGCCAGCTCCATGACTATATTATTCTCGATAAGGAACGGATAAGTCTCACGAAAGATGATGCACAGAAAACAATTGGGTATACTATCACCCTTCCAGAAGTGCTGGAACCTGGTTTGAACAGGGCAAGAATTATTGCTGATGAGACAGTTCCCAATGTCCGATTAGGTGAAGGGTATGTCACAGCACAATTGAGTGTTTCCTCTTTTGTTGATGTTACTGCTCCCTACCCTGAAAAATATGTTGATGCCAACTTTGATGTCGTTATGGATGAAGAGGATATTGCCCTCAAAGCAAAGGTGAGCAATCGCGGAACCCGTGATGTTTCACAGCTATCTGCTGATTTCAGTGTCTTTGATAGAGATAAGCAACTGTTTGAGGAGACAACCCAAGAGCGGGCACTAACTCATGGTGGCAGCAATGAGCTTATCGCGACGGTAAAGAGAAAGGATATCGCACCGGGCTTATACAGCGCAACCGCCACCCTTGATTATGACGGTACATCATTCCGGCTGACCAAGGATTTCCAAATCGGCAGTGCAGCAATCCTCATCAACGATTTTGACCAGTATTTCGTGAAAGATAAGATAAATGAGCTCACACTCGATATTGAAAGTGCATGGAACCGGGAGATAATGGGGGCCTTTGCACAGATCTACGTCTTCAAGAATGGCAAGGAGGTTGCAACATCCAAGAGCGCCTCATTTGCTCTTGACCCCTATGCAAAGAAACATGTTTTGTCCTATTTTGATGCAACAGGTCTCGCTATAGGCGATTATGATGCAACCGTCGTGCTTCATTATGGCGGGGACACAACCAAGAAAGAAAAGAAGATTACCTTGCTTACCAAAGAGGAATTCACCGCTACCCGAGACAATAATATGCAGACAACACTCATTGTGGCATTTATCACACTCGTTATTGTGTTCATTGTGTCCCTGCTCGTTGCGATGATTCTTGCGGTGCGCCTGCTGAAGCGATAGTTTGTAATAAAAGAGTAGTAACAAATATTTAAATACAATTGCTGCTTTTGTGCATCGTTGATGTTCATCGAGGTCAAAAAGAATGAGTGATATGGCGAATAAGCGTACATTGGCGGTTATTTTAGTCATTGCTGTTGTTGTTTCTGTTGTTGCGACGTGGAAAGTGTTAACGTCTTCGAGTAGCGTGACCTATGTCGGTGCTCCGCAGCAAGGAAAAGTTTCTCTGCAACTCGATAGCAGTTATACAACTCATGCAGATGTCCCTCCGGTGACACGAGGGGCTGCTGTTTCTATGGATGTGGAGGAAAAAAGGTGATGTACTAATGGGAAAAGATGAAGATATTTCAAATAGAACATTGGCGTTATTGGTTGGTGTGGCAATAGTCGTTTCTTTGATTGGTATATTGAGTGTCAAGGAGCCAAATATTATTTATTATCCGTTGACTGGTTTTGCCGGCACCGCTGGCAATGCAACAGTCTCTGCAGAAGTGACGAGGAACGTCATCATCAGTGTCGCAGGGACCATCAGTTTCGGAACAGGTACAATATTTTTGAACAACAGCGATCAGCCGTTTATACTGAATTCAACGGGTAACTGCCCATTGGCAAATGCAACTTTTGCCGGTGTGTCATGCACAGCTCAGGACGATACGGACAATAAAATCACTGTCCAGAATGACGGGAACGTGAACGTGACTGTATTGATGGACATCAACTCGACACAGTCTAACCTAAAGTTGGGGACGAGTGGCGACTTTGCATTCTGGCTGGGTCAGGAAGAAAAAGGCAGCCTTGGTGGTACACGGCCGGCATGCCTGAGTGAAAATGGAACCACGTATGGTGGCAGTGATACAACAGATACTGGATTCTTCCCGAACAGGACCGGCTTCCGGCATGCGAACCAGTCTGGCACGAGCAACGGCATTCCCATCTCCATTTACTCAGTGCCCGGACAGCAATCAGGTAGCTCGCAAGTGAAGATTTGCAGCAAGCTGCAGCCTGACGATGTCTACGATAAGATTAACGTGACCGTCTACCTCAACATCTCGAAGAGTGCGCCTATCGGTGCAAAGAACTTCCTGTTGAATTTCACAGCAGTAGACGCATTCACGACAGAAGGCTGAATGCCTTTTTTTTATCTTTTTTTTATCAATCGTTCCATCACGGAGGGAAAACCATGGAGTCCATGCCAAGCAAACGTACACTTGCTATCATTTTAGTCATCGCTGTTGTTGTTTCTGTTGTTGCAACGTGGAAAGTGTTAACGTCTCCAAGTGGAGTGACCTATGTCGGTGCTCCGCAGCAAGGAAAAGTTTCCCTGCAGCTCGATAGCAGTTATACGGCTCATGCAGACGTCCCCCCAGTTACCAAAGGGACAGCTGTTTCCATGACTGTGGAAGAAAAAAGGTGATGAACCATGGGAAAAGATGAAGACGTTTCAAACAGGACTTTAGCGCTGCTGATTGGAGTAGCAATCGTCGTTTCTTTAGTCGGGATTCTGAGTGTTAAACAGCCCGTGACTATCTATTATCCCCTGACTGGGTTTGTTGGGGCAGTGGGCAACGCGACAGTCTCTGCTGAAGTAACACGAAACGTCGTCATCAGTGTTGCAGGAACCATCAGCTTCGGGACAGGGACTATATTTCTGAACAACAGCGGTCAGCCGTTTGTCTTGAATTCAACGGGTAATTGTCCCATTGAAAATGCAACCTTTGCCGGTGCATCGTGCACAGCACAGGATGACACAGATAACAAAATCACTGTCCAGAATGACGGGAATGTGAACGTGACTGTATTGATGGATATCAACACGACCTCATCTAGTCTCATGCTCGGAACAGGTGGTGACTTTGCATTCTGGCTTGGCCAGGAAGAAAAAGCCAGTCTTGGTGGTACACGGCCATCATGTGTCAGCGAAAATGGAACCACGTATGGTGGCAGTGATACAACAGATACTGGATTCTTCCCGAACAGAACAGGTTTCCGGCATGCGAACCAGTCTGGCACGAGCAATGGCATTCCTATATCCATTTATTCAGTGCCCGGACAGCAATCAGGTAGCTCGCAAGTGAAGATTTGCAGCAAGTTGCAGCCCGACGATGTCTACGATAAGATTAACGTGACTGTCTATCTTAACATCTCAAAGAGTGCGCCTATTGGTGCAAAGAACTTCCTGCTGAACTTCACCGCAGTGGACGCGTTCCAGACGGAAGGCTGAGGTATGCGTCTTTTTTTTTTACTTCTTTTACTTGTTCCGTCTGTTTATGCAGTTGGTGTCTCCTATACAGCAAGTAGCTTGGCACCTCTTACCTATCGGCCAAACGGCATTGAGGAGAGGACATATTATGTGCTCTCGGGAGGAGAAGACAGTGCTGCCATTGCAGTAGGGGGCGATTTTGCGCAATATGCCCATTATGACCGGTTAGTAAAACTGACCGGGCAACGGACACCCTTTGTTATCCGATTTCAGTTCCCCTCCAAGCGGCCGGCACCGGGCATCTACAATGCGGATATTACGGTTTTCCAGACACAAGCTAGTGGAGGGCAAGTCGCACTGCTTGCAGGTGCGCAAATTCCTCTCTATGTGCGTGTTCTTGACCCCGGGACATATCTCGAAATGCGTGATTTCCGCGTTGAACCGAAGCACGTCCGCTTTGGTGATACGGTTACATTTGTCGTGCCCGGTGCAAATTATGGCGAGAAACAGCTGAAGAGCGTCAAAGGAAGCATCGCTGTTTTTTATGGAGATGAGTTGATAACCACATTGCAGACCAATAGCCAGTCCCTTTTTTCAGAACAAAGTGCAGAACTGCGTGCAACGTGGCAGACGAAGAAGAAAAAATCCGGCGAGTATAAAGCGATTGCAAAGATAACCTACGATGGCAAAGAAACTGCGACAAAGGAAACGGTCTTTTATGTCGGGGAGGAGGAAGTGGTCATCACGAACTATACGCGCTGGCTGACCAATAATTCAGTGAATCCTTTCTTTGTTGATGTGACAAGCCACTGGAACGTCCCGATTGATTTCTCTGCAGGCATAAGCCTTATTCAGCAGGATAAGGAAGTTGCAGCATTCAGGATGCCTACAGAGCTCCTGCAGCCCTGGGCTGCGAAAAGGGTTATTGGTTTTGTTGATACGCGGGGATTTGCCCTTGGTGACTATCAGGTCAATCTGACGCTCAGTGCGGGACGAAAACAATCTGTGTACAAAGGGACAGTCAGTGTCCTTGAGGGAAGGCCTGACCTCATCATCCGTGAGATAGAGAAGCCAGCAAAGGTTCCCAAGAATGTGATTGTTTCCCTGGTTGCTGTTGTCCTGCTCTTGTTTGTCCTAAATGTGATTCTCCTGATTGCTTATCGCAGAAAGAAGTAAGCTATTTAAGGAAGACTGCTTTTTTCTGTGCCATGAATTGGATGACTGTCATTGGACTTGTTGTTGCCATAAGCGTCTTGGCAAGTGGCCTGACTGCTGTTGCTTATACGCTGAATACCTATCATAATGTTGTTGAATATAGGGCTGAGTTAGAAGTCGTTGAAGGGAAGACGGTCGGGCTCAACGTAGAAAACAGTAAAGTCTACTTTGGCAAGGTGCCACGTGGCGGTGCTAGTACACGGGAGATACAGCTGAAAAATCCCCTCACCGAACCGACGCAAGTCACATTTAGTGCGACGGGTGAGATAGCACAATTTGTATCCTTTCCCACAAATGACTATGAACTGAAAGAAGGGGAAAAAACGAGGCTTTATGTCGAAGCGCGCGTCCCTGAGGAAACGCCTGTGGGTATGTATACAGGAAGCATTTTCGTCTATTTCCGGCGCAAGTGAGCAGCCGGCGTTGAGATGCTGATTCTTTCCGTCTAAAGACGGTGGATTTTTAAATACCAAAATCATTGGAGTGGCGATGAAAGATATTCCCAAAGAGGTCGTATTCGTCCTTTTTGCAATTTATGCTGTCCTTCTCGTCATCCAGGGTTATGTGCTGCTTGATTTTGCCACCACTGGTCGGGCAACGACTGGCAGCGGCTCGGTTTCTGTATGTATCGATAACCCCGCGGCATTCTCGCTTCCCTTGGGCTGTCCGGTAAACGTGACCGCGGGCAAAGTCTATTTCTGTGACATCAATGCCACTGATCCTGATGGGGGAAACGTCACTTTTGCCGATAATACAGATCTTTTCACTATTGGTCCTAGCACCGGTATCGTCGTCTTTTCACCTGGACTGTCCGCGGTCGGGTCTCATGCTGTCGTCATTACAGCAACAGATGAGGGTGGTTGTGGGAGCACTCCTGTAACAGCGGGCTTAAACTTTGATGTGTTGATTCCAGTGTGTGGAAACGGTGAACTTGAACTTGGCGAAGATTGTGACAATGGTAATACGACACTTTATTGGTGCAGTGATACCTGTACTTTGCGGGCAGCATCTGAGGACGTCACTGGTGGCGGTGGGGGCGGCGGAGGCGGCGCAGGACCGCAGCAGCAGGCTGCTGCCGCCGCAGCGTTGGGTATCGGTATGGCTTCTTCCCAGTCTCTTGCGGCAGGCAAGAGCATCACTGCCCCAGTCTATGTGAGAAACACCAAAAATGTTGCCATGCATGAAGTTATTGTGGAGGTAACCTCTAATCCGCTTTCCGTTACCGTTGAGCCACGCTTCTTCGAAAAGCTTGATCCGGGTGAGTCACTGAAAGCGACGCTGACTATTGACGCGGCTACGGCGGAGCCCGGCGAGCATAAAGTTCACGTTCTTGTTTTCTCCAAAGACCCCCCATTCCAAGTAAAACAGACAATGTATGTGACAGTCACCCCACGAGAAGAATCACGAGAAGGGCAGGCGACTCCCCAAGTACCTGTAACACAACCGGTTTCAAAGCTGGAGCAGGGTTATGCCATACTACGGCAACATCCAGAATGTGTCATCGTGACAGAGATTATCCAGCAGGCACAAAGTGCTGTTGCGGACGGGCAATTTGACCGTGGAGAAGCCCTTGCGCAAAGCGCCATTGACATCTGTTCTTTCCTTGCGGGTGCAGGAGCAAAAGAGGTTCATGAGAAAGTGCCCATTGGTGCGGTCACTGAAGCTCTTGGTACAAAACGTGATCTGACATCAAACATCATCGTGTCTGCCATTATCATCGGATTGTTGTTTTTCCTGCTCAGTTATTACTTTTGGTCGTCGTATAAACGGCAGTTTGTTCAACCGAAAGCATCAGCGGCGCTGACACGGGTGCAGGCACTGATACGGGATGTCTATGCTGCCCTTGAAAAGGAAGACATCGTCGACGCAAAGAAGACATACACGTCCCTGCAACGTCTCTATGCTACGCTCAAGAAACAGGAACAGGCTGTCGTCTATAAAGACATTCTCGTTCTCTATAAGCAGATTGAGGAAACCGTGAAGAGATAATCAACACAAAAACGCGCCTTTCTGCCTGATTTCAAAAAAGAGTTCCGTGGCTTCAGGCAATGATCGGTGCTTGTGCAGGACAGCTTTTCTGCACGATTCCAGCTTTTGCAGCTCAATCAGGCATTTACTGCTATACTTTAAAAGGTCGCCACCAACCATAAGCACCCGCCCCGGGTCATCGAACCGGGCATAAACCTGGTTCGTCAGGAGAACGGGAATCTGTTTCTTCCGCGTAATCTCACTCAGTATTGCCAATTGCAACCCTAACTGGTGGTTGACTGCGTGGACATCATCTGCCTTGTGCATCTCAAGTCGATACAGCATGGCAATGGAATCAATAATGATAAGCCCAACACGCTCCGTAGCCATTTCATGCAACTGACCGACAATTTTTTGCTGCTCTTCAAAGCTTGTTGGAGAGAACAAAATGATATTGTCAAAACTGTGCCCTTCGCGGAGTTGCTGTGCCCGCTGGGCAGAGAAACCTCCTTCTGTATCGATATAAATGACCTTCTTTGGCATGGTGAGCGCTGCCTGCAGGCAAAGGCATGTCTTGCCTGTGCTTGATGGTCCGTAAATGGTTGTAATGACGTCCGGCTCAAATCCCCCAGCCAATAGCTTGTCCAGCACTTCCGAACCTGTTGGAATCATGGATTGGGTGACATCGTCGACCTTATAACACTTTTGGTGCGCAACCTATATATACCCTGAACCACTTTTTAGCACTATGGAGGGGAAAAGAATATACCCACTCATAGGCATTTTTCTCTTTGTTTTGGCAGTGCGGCTTTACCTTGCATTACAGGCACCTGCTTTTGCATATGAAGGATACGCGGTTCTGAGACAGGTAGATGAGATTGCAGCCCGTTTCTGGCCGCTCTATGACGACCCGTTAAGTTACGGCGGCAGAACACTCGTCTTTTCACCCTTATTTTCCTACCTTCTTGCCCTTTTTGCACGTTTCTTTCCTCTTTGGTGGGTTGCAAAGATAGTCCCCAATGTGTTTGCCGCAGTTGTTGCCATTTTCGTTTATCTGCTGCTGGAGAAAGTGACCCGGCATCGGGGCGTTGCAGCGTTCACTGCACTAGTCGCCGGATTATTCCCACTCTCACTTGTTATGACGACTTCAACATTGTCTCCCCATACGCTGGCCTTGCCCTATCTGCTCGCCTGCCTCTATTGTTTTCTGCATGTCCGGGACGAGCATGAATTGATGCCTACGCTGCTGGTGATGATTATCCTTTATCCATTTATCCACCCCAGCGCCTTATTCTTGGTCGGAGGGCTGCTGTTTTATGGCCTCCTCTGTCATGCTGAAGGTCTTCTACCGAAAAAGACAGAAGTCGAACTGTTCCTCTTTTCTTCACTGTATATGGTTTGGGTGGTATTCCTTCTGTTCAAGAAAGCGTTCCTCGTCCATGGCTTTAATGTCATCTGGCAGAATGTCCCCACCACGATCCTTGAACAATATTTTGAACCAATTTCCCTGCTGTCATCATTCGCAGCGATTGGCATCCTTCCTGCTCTCTTCGGGACATACGTTGTTTACAAATATATGTTCTCCAAGGGAGAGCACTACTGGTATCTATTTGTCGGATTTGCCTTTTTCTTCTTCGCGTTGGTGTCCATGAAACTTATTGAACCGAAGGTCGGGCTTTTGTACTTAGGGACATTTCTCTTTCTGCTGTGCGGACAATTTTTTGCATGGGCTTTGGATTATGTCGACAAGACAAAATTTGCAGAACAGAAAAATGCCATGGTTGCTGTTTTCTTGCTGGTGTTTGTCTTTTCTCTGTTCATTTTTCCCCGGCAGGAAACAGATGTGCCTTCCCTTGCACAGGTCGAGGCCTTGGTCTGGCTGAGGGAGCACACAGCTCCTCAGGAGACTGTGCTGGGTGCCCTTGAGTTGGGTCATCCTATTGCCTCTATCGCCGAACGCCCTAATGTGTGGGACAGCTCATTTCTGCTGATCGGGGCCATCGATCAACGCGCCAATGATGTTGCGGATATTTTCCAAACCTCATCAGAAGTGACTGCAGTAAAGTTGCTGAATAAGTATGGTGCAACCTATCTCGTTCTCGATGCGCTTGCACGAAAGCACTACCGTGTCAGTGACCTTGCTTTTGTCCATGATGCACAATGCTTTTCCAAAGTCTATGAGAAGGACGATGTGACTGTCTATAAAGTGCTGTGCGGAGTGCGGGAACTATGATTGCGTGGCCGCGGGAGAAAGATGCATTGTATTGGTTGTGCAGCACAACTATTCTTTGCCTATTGCTTGCATTCCTTTTCCGCCTTCCCGATGCCCTGCTACCCGGTGAATTGCCTTACTATCATCTCCGCATTGCAGAAGCGTACTTTACGGGTTGGGAAGACCCCCTCTATCATGTGCCCCTGCCCCTGACACCGTTTCATGTCCTGCTGGCAGCATTTGTTGCTGTATTCGGTCGTGCTGCCGGGTTTATTCTGCCCTTTTTGCTCATGGTCGGCTCGTCAATGCTGTTTTACTTTATCCTGAAAGAGCGTGGTGTTCCTTATCGTGTCCGATTCCTTACTGTGCTGTTGCTGGCAACGTCGCCCATAAGCGTCTTTGCTGGTGTGTCATTAAGTGAGGCCTCTTTCAGCGTTTTTGTCCTCTGCCTCGGCTTCTATCTTTATTTGCAATCACTGTTCCCCTGGAGCTCTTTTTTCTTCCTGCTTGCGCTGCTGCAAAATGTCTTCAACCTTGCAGTAGTTTTTCTCTTGTTGGGGTATGAAATGTGGCTGGAAGGGGTATCAAAACAGCATACATGGTTCTTCATGCTGGTTATTCTTGCATTGGTCATTCATCCTTTCCGTCTGGATCCATTGCCCGAGACAGATGTCTACAAGGTGATTACTGACTTGGGCGCACCATTAGGTATTGGTATTTTCACAGGACTGCTCTTGCTTTTTGGCCTTCATCGTTTATGGAAAGACAAGTATGCACACCTTGCGATGTATATGCTCGGTATACTGGGACTTGTCAGTTGGTTCCTGCTGGGCAATAGCATTGCAGTGTACCTTAACTTCTATTTTTCGTATCTTGCTGCATGGGGTCTTCTGTCATTGTTTGAAAGTATCTGGGAGAGTGCATTGCTGAAACAATTTACCATCATTGTTCTCATTTGCGGCCTGCTTTTTTCGTTCCTCTCGTACGTGAATAGAATCGGCAATGCATTCCCTGACGCCCCTATGCAGGAAGCAGCTCTCTGGTTCACGCAGGAAGCTCGTGATGGTCTTGTGCTCACAGCTCCCAGCCGTGCGTTCTGGATAGAATATTTCGGGAGCCGGCGCACATTTTCTAGCCCACTCAATCCGCGGGGTGAGGATATCAATCGTATCTTCTATTCCCGGCATCTTGGCCGGACATTGGACGTGCTGGAGACAAATAACATCCGCTATATCTGGATAGACCGGGCCATGCAGCATGCAATCTGGAGCAAGGAAGATGAGGGACTTCTTTTCCTCTTCCGGGACAAGGAAAAATTCAGGAAAGTCTATGACGCCAAGGGCATCAGGATATGGAAAGTGATGTAGCTCAAGCAACCCAGAAACGTTTATAAACGCCTGAGCTTCCTTTCCCTCATGAATGTTCTCTATAACGCAGTCGTCTATCTTGTGTGGTTTTTTTCAACATTTTTCGTTGTCCTGATTTCATTAGTCATGGTTTTTAACCGCAACAAGCTCTATGAAAAGAAGAAGCCATTGGACTCTTTTCCTCTGGTGAGTGTCATTGTGCCTGCGTATAATGAAGAGCATAAGATCGCAGAGACCATTGCGTCCCTGAAGGATGTCACGTACCCCAATATCGAATTCATTGTCGTCAATGATGGCAGCCGTGATGGCACGAGCGCCGTTGTCACCAATTCCATAGGCACAGACCCCCGTTTCCGGTTCATTGACCGGAAAGTCAACAAGGGAAAGGCAGCTTCCCTCAATGAAGGGATTTCCATAGCAAAAGGGGCATATGTTGCATGCATGGACGCAGACTCATCAGTTGAGCCAGACATCTTCCATAAGACCCTTCCTTATTTTGACCGGGAGACGATTGGAGCTGTTACAGTCTCAGTAGAACTCAAAAACCCGAAAAGTATCCTGCACAAGATCATTGACATTGAGTACATCATCGGCTTGTCACTCTTCCTTAAGCTCTTTTCAGTCTATGACTGTATCTTCGTGACGCCCGGCCCATTCTCTGTCTACAGAAAAACCATGCTTGATGAAATCGGAGGATTTGACATTACTAATATCACCGAAGACCACGAGATTGCGTATCGCATCCATAAGGCCGGCTACGCAATCGTCAATTGCTTTGAGGCAAAGGTCTATACTATCTGCCCGGAAACGTTTAAAGGCATCTATGTCCAGCGCAGGCGCTGGTATTCCGGTGCGATTCATACGTTGCTGCAGCACCGTGACGTGCTGTTCAATAACAAACTGGGGGTTTTCGGCTACTTTGCACCATATAATTACCTTCTTGTCTCGACTGGCTTAGGGCTTTTCTATGCGTCCACCTATCTGGCCATTTCGCGGACAATTGAGAACTTGTGGTATTACAGTTATACCAATTTCAACTTTTTTGACCACCTCCTTGAATTCCAGTTTGATATTCTTCAGTATGGTCGGATTTATCTCATTGGGCTCTGTGCATTTCTCTTTACTCTTTTCCTCATGGTGGCCGGCCTGCGGTTGACTGGCAAGCAATTCGCGTCAAAGAAGGTCGGTATGCTTGGTTTCCCATATATGTTCTTCCTGTATCAGATTTTCTGGTCCGGCGCGCTGTATGCAGTGCTCCGGCGCAAGCATGTCCGGTGGAGGTAACGATGGAACAAAGAAATATGGTTTTCCTGCTAGCACTGTTCATCACCCTTTTCCTCGGCTCAACGATATTCCTTCTGGGCGATTTCCTGAATGGCCAGCGGGAAAAAAGGATTGATGATCTCTCTTCGGAGATGTACGCGAATCTCAATGAAATGCAGACCTTCATGCTGATGTCTGAAATCTATGGAGACGGCATGGCCTGCCTTGCATTCAAGAGCAAACTGCAGGCCCTCGACAAATCTGTGTGGGATCTTGGCATCAAGATAGACCAGTACCGCATTGCGAGCGAGGAGTTCCAGAAAGACCCTTTTTATCTGGGGCAAAAGAATGCATTCAATGAAAAGGAAGTATTCTACCTGATGTTGCTCTCCAAGATAAAAAAACACTGCAAATATGATCAGGCAATCATCTCCTTTTTCTACAGGAATTCAGAGGATTGCAAGAAGTGTGATGACCAATCATTTGTCCTTACTGACCTGAAAAAGGATGCTGAAAAAGAGATGTCCATTTTCTCCTTTGACGCAGACTTAGGGTTGAATACAATCAAGCTCCTGACCGAATATTATGGTATTGATACTTACCCATGTATCGTCGTGAATGACCAGAAATACTGCGGTATGCAGGATAAGAATTTCATTATTGAAAAGTTATGTGAGACAAATCATCTTTCTTTCTGTCCGGAAAAGGAAGAAAATATGACTATTTCCTGACTTTCAGGATGTCGCCAATGGTCAGCTCAGCGCTGGCTGCCTGTTTTTTCTCCTTATTCTCTTCTTCACTATAAGGAACAACTAAAGTGATGTGTAAAAAACTCTCGAGTTTCTTTGCCAGTGCGACATCCGGGGGCACATCACCGGACTCAATCTTCTGCAGCAGCGACGCCCGCTCATTCAGTTTTGTGGCAAGCTCATCCTGCTTGAGTCCAGCACGTTCGCGGGCATTCTTTATTTTTTGTGAGTAATCAGGAACAATGACAAAGCATTCTTTTTTCCTTTCAGGTATAAATGTCTTGGCGCGCGGCTGTGGTCTGCTGACGACTTCTCCGAATGATGCGCATTTTTGGCAGACTGTCAGAAGTGTGCCCTCAATCCTTGCCTGGAGAGCGGCTCCATCCTGCCCACACATGTCACATTGGGCCATAGAGGTTTACTTTACCTTTCTTTTTTGCACAGGTTTCGACGACGCCTTTGTCTTTGCCTTTTTCACAGGGAGTGTGATACCGAGCTCTGCAAATGCCTTGGTAACAGCGTCATGTGATGCATTCTTGGTTAGGGGCAATGTTGTCTGCAATGGCTCCAAATGCTGTACATTGCATTTCCTGCGCCTTGTCTGTCCATCAACGAGAACATAATTCCTGTTCATGACATCAATGACAACGCATTTTGCACCAGCGTCCCTTCCTGCAATCTTGACGCACAGACGTCCTGTCTCAAATAAGCTCATGCTCGTGCCCTCTCAATCATCATCTGCCTGACACACGCGCTGCACAGATAGCCACCGTAAGGCCTGCTCGGTCTTTTTTCTGACGCAGCTCCCTTCTGCGCAACGCCTTTCAGTGCTTGTCTGCACACAGCACAATGCGCTTTGCTCTGCTTCCGGGGCTTGAGATGAACAACATTCCGTCCACCCGGTGTGCGCCGCATAATGCGTCGCTTTGATCGTGATTTCGTCGGCCATTTCATAGTGACGGTGGATTTTGAATTGGTTTATAAACGTTGCGCTTTGCGCTCACTGTACGTCCAGTATCTTTCTTAGGCTGATGCTGAAGGCAAGAGAGAACAGAATGTAAGTCCCCAGCCATCCCAGTTCCCAGCCAAAGAGACTGAGCAGCGTCAGTTCTTTCATCTGGATTTCTATTTTGTCAAGCGTGTCATCATCTATTTTCTTCTCAGGGCTTGCATACTGCTGCATGGGCGAGATAGTGACTTCTTTCTCGTATTCTTTTCCCTGCGCCTTGACCTTGAGGAGGTAATCCCCTTCAGGGCCCTGTGCTTTCCAGACAGCACGGCCACTGTCCAGTTTCTTTTCAGTACCGTCGACAATAACGTCAGAAGGCGTTTCCAGTACGACATTCCCAGTGATGCCGTCTTTTGCCTGGACGAGAATAGTGAATTGCTGGCCGGGGTACAGCGGCTCATATGCATAATGTGCAGACAGCCAGCTAAATATCAGCAGCACAGGAAGCATTGTGACAAGCGTCGGCTTGAGCGACTTCATCATGTATTGCATATTGACATCCATTGCCTTTTTCTGGAGCTCAAGCATCTGTTCCGGGTTGTCCTTTGACGTCTTCATCTGTGCCTGATATTTCTTGAGTTCATCGCGCAGCATCCGCATTTGCGTCTGGTCAGTCATCCATTTGTAGACTAGTGTCATAACAAGCGACACACTGAATGCGATGAGGATAATCGTCACAAGGTGCGGCAATGCAAGCAACGGGGCAAAGAATGTGTCGAGGACCATTTTACTCCATAAACCTGCGCATCATGGGATGCATGTCCAGCATGTGCTGCTTTGCTATTTCCTCGTATAATTTGTAGATGATCATGACGGTCAAGAGGAGGCTTGTTCCATGGACCAGTGACCCGGCAAGGTCAGCAAATGCCGCAAGGAACCCGACCGTGATAGCGCCCATGATGGTCAATGGGCTGATGTACCGTTCAAGGAGGTGCTCCAGAATCCGCTCATCTTTGCGGAATCCGGGGATCTGCAGTCCGGATGCAAGCATCTGCCGCGCCTGGCTCCGTGCATCCATTCCTGCTGTCTGGACCCAGAAATAGGAAAAGACGACACACCCGATAATCATGAAACCGACATAAAAGAGTGCCTGCAGCACGTCGCCAGGGGTCATGCTCCACGTGATGATTTTTTGCATAATATTCGGTGCATAAATCCATGAGACGAAACCGGTTGCTGGCGACCCGCCATTGAACGTTCCGAGCACAGGATAGCCCCATTTCTGCATGAGCTGCGCCCACAATTGGATGTTTGCTATCAAGGCAGAGACAAGGATAACGGGAATGTTTGATGTATAGACGAAACTAAGCGGCCATCTGATACCATGTCCTCTCACACGGCCAAATGAGAGGGGGATTTCCACTTTCATGCCCTGTGCATAGACCGCAAGCATGAAGACAACGACGGTGGCTACAATGCTTGACAAAAGCAAGGCAGCATCAATGATATTTTCAGAACCAAGCGACTGGAAAAATGCCCAGACTGCGCCCGTTACAATATCGGGGTTCGTCGGCGATGTTGTCCAGCTGAATGCCCTGATGAAAAGACTTTGGCTGACACCGGCTGCAATAAAAAGGCTGATCCCTGAGCCAAAACCCCATTTGCTGACGACTTCATCCATAAACATAATGAGAATGCCCCCAACGAACAGCTGTATAATCAGGATGAACTGCAACTGCGCAAAGATGCTGGTCCCCAGAAAGGTCGCAGCAGGCGCCAGTCCACCCATCAGGACATACACAGATGCTTCAAATAAGATGAAGAAAAACGCAGTGACTTTCTGCACTGCCTGAAACTTCTTTTTTCCCTCGTGGCTCGTCAGGTCGAATTTGATGATACCTGACCCGGACAAGAGCTGCAGGACAATCGACGCCGTTACCAATGGGCCAATACCAAGTGAAATGATGGAGCCGAACTCTGCGCCAAGAATGACGGAAAGGTATTCAAATTGCTGCAGTGCATTTTCACCCAGTCCGAACAGGGGTATCCTCCCCAACAAGTAAAAAAGCACGAGCGTGAACAATGTCCACGTCGCTTTCTCTTTGAAGGATAATCGCCGGCCTTTTGGCCCTGCAACTTCCGGTAGATACTGTGTCAGTGCTTCAAAGGAGACCATGTGCGTACCTCTGTGCATGCAGTGCTATATAAATATTTGGCGAAGAAAAATCTATGCCAGCGTCACGCTGCCGCCCGCTTCCTCCACTTTTTTCTTTGCAGAGGCGCTTGCAGAGCGGGCAGTGATATGCCATTTCCGGGTCACGAGTCCCTTTGACAAGAGCTTGTCATAGCCCAACTTGCTTAGGTCAGCGACATATGCACCATCCTTTTCCTCAATGCGCTGGTTGCTCAGTAAGAATTGAGCCCGTGTTTCCAGCGTCTGAAGATTCACGTCACGAACCGTTATTGTATTCTGCCGGACAAACCCGAATTTGCCGAAGTAATATGGATCCTTCCAGAAGCGCGGCTTTTTGCAGTCTGCTTTCTTGCCAGACCCCGCATTACCGGTTCCGCCACGATGACCAGAACCGCGATGCTTCTTCTTGTCTCCCCATCCATGAGTCTTTGACCCACGATGGCGTGAATTCTTTGCGCGTTTGTTGACTGTCATGTTTACACCATGCGGGCAAGGAGCTTCCTGATCTCCTCTCCGCGATATCCCAATGCTCCTCCCAGTGAGAATGCTTTCTTTGTCCCTTTCCTGTCAAAGCCGCCTCGTGGCGGATGCAGCCGGAAGAACGGTTTATATTTCTTTTCTCCGATTGCAACATATCGTGTCTCATAAGTGATTAGCTTGTTCTTGTCTGTCACCGGCTGAATAAATTCTTCGCCCCGCTTGTCGACAAGTGTCTTGTAGGTGGTATCATCAATGGGACCATAGGTGATATAATCCTTGACTTTGGACAGCATGCCGCGGTACGATGGCGTATCGTCAATAACGACACAGAAGTTCTTCCGGTACAGATGCAATTGGTTCAATGTCCGTTCAATCGTCTGATTGACCCGGTTGCATCCTCTGATACGTATGGCTGCGAGTTTCATCTTCTCCTTTCTCCTTTTCTTTTCTCGTCTTCTTTTGGTTTCTCCCTGATAATTCCATCCACACGCCCATCAACAACACCCAGTGTATCGAACGCTTCCGGCTTCACTTTTGTCTTGATGGCGTTCAGTAATGCATCCATGGTGGCGTGAATGAGGTTCAGTTTTGTCCTTGTCTGCCCCGTACTATGAGACCAGACATCGCGCACACCCGCAAGCCGCAGCACTTTTGCGACTTCGCGATCCACGCGCAATCCTGTTCCCTTTGGTGCAGGAATCAACGTCACCGTGACAGAACCGCATTTTCCAGCAACCTGATATGGAATGGAATGAGGTTCTTTGCAGAAGCACTGCCATGATCCGCATCCCCTTCTGATTTTGATGATATTGAGCTTTGCCTTCCGCAGCGCTTTTTCCCGTGCAGGGACGGTTTCTTTGCTCTTGCCGTATCCGACACCAACATAGCCATTTCCATTCCCGGCAACTGCCAATGTCCCGAAATGGGGCTTGTTCCCTTCATTTGTCTTCTTCTGTGTCTGTCGGAAGACACGGCGCTGGCCGCCGCCAAATTTACCCTTTGCCTGTCCAATAAGTAAGAGGTCATTCTGGAGATCCGGAAACAAGGCATCCACAATCTCTGCCTCAAGAATCTTCTGCCCGTTATCGAGAATAGAAGTGATATCCTTAACGTCCCCATCCTTCACTTTTCTACCGAGCGTCGTCTTTGGCTTCCAATGCCCGACATCGGGCTTGGCAATTGTCTTGAGGACTTCTTCCTCTTCTATCGGCACTGCGACCATTTCACCCGGTGCGTGTTCAGGAGCCACAACAACTTCTTCTATTTCCTTGACTTTCTCTTCTTCGGCCATTTTATGCAGCCTCTTTGATGCGTCCCTTTGCGAGTGCAACCTGTTTTTCCATGTCGAGCGGATTAATGCCCGCCTTAAGATAACCGCTGAACTGCTTTAGGAATGCCTCTTTGTCTTTCTGGAGTGTCTGTGAATACGATTGGACATGTTTGCCCATAAGGCGTCCTTCATCGGGGAGATTATCGTCGCTGCATGGAATCTGCAATCCGCCGTCAACCATGCCTTTCAGAGCAGCATAGATGCGCGCGCCCTTACTGGACGTCTGCAATCCGATGTCGAGGATGGCTTCTTCAATATGCTTTTTCTTTGCCAGCACACCAAGGAGATAACCGGTCAGATACGCAGCGGGGATATTGCCGCCGCCAGCTTTCCAGCCATATTTAGGCAATGCTTTTGAGTCAGCACATAACACAACCTTGTCACCCCTTGCATCAAATTCGACAATCTGGATGACAATGTGCTTGAGTGATTTCCTTACTACTGCACGCAGGACATTCCCTTTCAGGAGGGTAAGCCGTTTGCGGTAGTTCGTTATTCCCTGCTGTTTTCTCCGCATGGGGAGAGATTTTGTGACGTTCATTTTATCATCTTGTGTTCGTTAATGTACAGTTTCAGGTGCCCTTTGCTTCTGAAGTAGCCACCTTTAGCCTTCTGGTACAAGTCCTTAGCCACGCTGGTCTCAATAAGGTCCTTGCTCTTGAGTTCCTTGATGAAAGCCCGCTGCTTGCGGATCTTGTTCATCCATTCATCCTTGGCAGGGAACCGTGCATTGCGTGTCCCTTTCCTTGTTCCAACGCTCTTCTGTCGGCCTTTCTTCTTTTGGATGCTGCGCAACCGCGCACGGCCACGTGAGACACCCCGTTCGGGCAGTTTATCGATGACGCCATGCCTGATAAGGCCTTTGATATCATTTCTCGTGATTGCTTCCTTGATAGTGCTCAGTGAGTCCGGATTCAGCCAGACGCGCTTTGGTGAGCACTTCATGATTTTGCTGGCAAGTCTCTTCTGTAGCTTCAGTTTCACTTGGCCTCACCTTTTTTTGTCCGTGGGTTCTTCTGTGCTTCAGCTTTTTGCACAGCCGGTGCTGCTGAAGCTGGCGTTTGTGCGACAGGCGCTTGCTCTTTTGGTGCAGCTTCTGTTTTTGTCACAGCCGGTGTTTCCTTTTGAGCAGTTTTTTTCTCTTCTTTCTTCTTTGCCTTGAAACCGTCATTAATCGCTTTTAGGCTCGCTGCAGTATCCCGGACATTATGAACCCGGAGATTCTTTTCAATGATTTTTGCAAGGAAAAGTGCCCGCTTTCTGTTGCCTACTGTGCTGCCGATGATGACTGTGTCTGTCTTTGGATTAACCCTTTCCAAGTCTGCCATTGTGTAGACAACAACAGGTACATACCCATGTCGTGTTAAGCCACGGACTGCGACCGGTGACCGATAACCACAAGAAGGCATCTTTCTGCTTCCTTTGAACTGGTGCTTGATTTTCGAATGCCTTCCAGTCGGCCTGCGCCATTTGAGGCCAAGGCTCTTCTTGTCATAATCTTCTCTCAGGAAATTCGGTTTCCTGTTCTTGATGTGCCGTCTGACGGCAAGGAGGTCCTGAGTCATATTTTCTCCACACCTGGTTTTGACGTGATGAATATCCCATCCTGGAAAACACGCCGATCCCTTCTTGAGATGAATGTCGCGAGCTCAATGCGTGACGCGACAATGCCTGCCTTTTCCAGATCCGGGCTGTCAATACTGACGTCACTTCCTTCAACCTTGACACTCACGCCATCCAGCAACCGGGCGATGCGCGGTACCTTTTCTCCAAGGAAATTCTTGATTGTAAGCTCATTGCCCTTGACCGCGACGGTCATCGGGAAGTGTCCGGAACAAATCTTCATTTTGTACTGATGTCCATTCACGACGCCCGTTACCATGTTTTTCAGGTGCGCCCGGAATGTGCCGATCATAGTCTTCTCTTTCTTTGTCGCATTCTTCGCACTAAAGACGACTGTGTTACCTTCCCTTGCAACAGTGATTCCTATCGCATGGAATGTCCGTTTCACTTCACCTTTCTTTCCCTTGATCGTGATGACATGGTCTGGTGCTATGTCAACTGTTACTCCGTCAGGGATTTCCACGTCCATTGCCAATGTGTCGAGTCTCATGGTTCAGTAGCAATATGCAACGAGCTTTCCTCCAAGCCCTTGCTTTTTCGTCTCATGGTTGCTCATCATTCCCTTCTGGGTTGATAAGATGATGACGCCAAAGTCCTTTGCAGGCAGGTACCTCTTCTCAAACTTTTCAATGTCCTCCTTCTTGACAGGCGAGCGCGGCTTGATTGCACCACATTTGTTTATCTTCCCGAGCAGCTGCAACTCGATGAAATTGCCCCTGCCGTCCTCAACTTCCTTGTATTCCCCGATGTAATGATAGTCCATCATCATCGAGAGGATGGTCTTGATGACCTTTGATACAGGTTTTATAGTGCAGGTCTTCCTGCCAATCCTTTCTGCATTCTCAATCTTTGACAATGCAGCTGCCAATGGATCATTCATGGTCATAGTGAACACCTTTAGTTATATTTCTTGAATCCGATCGTCGGAGCAACCTCGCGGAAGCACTGGCGGCAATAGTCTAGGCTGTATTTACCGACATGTGCGCCGATCCTGCCGCAGCGCACGCATCTTTTTTTTGCTGCGCCACAACTTCTCTTCTTGGGCGCATTGAATTTCATGAACTTGTTGAGTTTGAAGGTTTTCGTACGCAACTGTTTAAAAACCTTTTTGAAATCGCTGTACGTCATCTACTCGTCACCTTTCCTTACAACCTGTACTTTGTACTGTTGTGTCATGAATGTCTGTGCCTCCTCTTTGGTGATGCGGTGCCTTTTCGGCACTTTGTGCATCTTGATACGACGTGTCTTGATGCGGTATCCGGGTCGTATTAACGTCACACAAACTTCAAATCCAAGGATGCCCAATTCAGGGTCATACTTGATGCCTGGCACATCAATATATTCAGGAATGCCGAATGCAATGTTGCCATTCTCATCGAACTGCGTGTCCCTGAGCTTGTGACCCCGTGCAGTCAACACGCGGTTGAGCATTTCCTGTGCAGGAGCCCCCCGTAGGGTCAGTTTGCAACCAATCGGCAACCCAGGCCGCAACCCCCATGTGGGAATGCGTTTCATCGTGACTGTCTTGACTGGCTCGATACCGGTCAGTTTCCTGAGGAGCTTGACACCTTTCTCAAGCTTGACGTTCTCCTTGCCAGCGCCGAAATTCAGCGTGACTTTCTCTATTTTGATTGAGCGCATTGGGTTCATGATGATCCTACCGTGACTGCAGATTTGCCCTTCCCGATGACGAATGCAAATGACTTCTTTGTTCTGAAGATATCCTGACCGACTCTGAAGATAATAATGTCACTGACAATATCTTCCACGCTCCCGGTCTTTCCGATATGGGTTCCGTCAGTGAGCAAGATAATAGCACCTTTCTCCAGTTTGAAGTGGTCAAGCACTTTCTGCTTTGGCATCTCAACGAGAAGCGAGTCACCTACCTTATACGTGTCTTTCTCCACGAACAGGTTTCTACCGTCACTCAGATTGAGTTGGACGCGACCAGCCACGTGGCTCTTTCCAATGATTTTTGCGATGGTCTTCTTTGCGTCCTCTGCATCAATCTTGAGGGCTTCAAGTGTCCCCTTCTGGGAGATGATCAGGCGATAATGTTCTTTGGTGGGGGTGATAGATAATGTGTCCATAAATCCGGCAAGATACTTGCCATCTTTGCGTCGGGTCCCATTGACGAGTATTTCCTTGTTATTGAGGATATACTTTGCTTCACGTGCTGTACGTGCAAGCGACAGCACATCACGTAGGATGAAATTTAGCGATGTCCCCAACTGATAGCTATGAGCACCGGGCATCGGTTTTGTCACGAATGTAATGCCTTTTCGCTTCATCTGCCATGATGTTGGCGCTGCCATCCGTTTGATCGTGAGTGAATTACCCATTTGTCTCCACCTTCTTGGTCTCTTTCTTTTGTTGTATGTGCTTGAGGCGTCTCTTGTCTTCATGCAATTCCGTGATGATGACCTTTGACGGGTGCACCCCATACTGTACCTTGCTCCCGTTCTTCCGTGTGAAATCAACACCTTCGATGAACACCAGCCGACGTTTTGTATTGACTTGCTGTACAGCACCTATCTTGCCCTTGAACTGGCCCCGCAGCACCTTTACCTTGTCCCCTTTGCGCACAGGAATATTCCTCGTGCCGAGCTTCTGCCGCAATGGTTTCACTAACGGTGCTGACATGAATGCGTTGCGTGCGTGGAGCGGTGCCTGTGCAAGCCATTTCCGTTGCTTGCGTGGTTGCACGCTTCCTTTCCATGTTGGTGTGCTGTCCATCTTTCTCAACTCAGACCATTAATCGCGCTATTTTTGCAACTGCAGGCCACCTGACTGCGACTTCCTTCGCAATCGGCCCTTTGATAAGCGTTCCTTTTGGATTGCCTTTCTCATCCTTCAGGACAACAGCTGCATTATCCTCAAAACCGACCCGCATTCCATCTCTCCTGCGGAACTCCTTCTTCTGCCGGACAATGATGGCAAAAACCACCTGCTTCCGCATATCCGGTTTTCCTTTCTTAACTGCTGCCATAACCATGTCTCCGATAGCGGCTGACTGGATACGGCCTTTGACTGTCTTCTGTCCGAATACTGAAAATATCTTGATGACCTTTGCACCGCTGTTGTCACATGCCTCGATGTTTGCCCCAACAGGCAGTCCTCGTGTAATACGTGCCTTGATGTCTTTCATTCTTTCACCGGTTCTTCACGTTCGAAATGTTCATAGGTTGGGACAACGACTTCCTTTTTCCCCATGACACCCACGACGACAAAGTTCTTTGTTTTTGACAAGGGTCTGCATTCCCTGATACGCACATAATCGCCCACCTTTGCATTGACACAAGGCGGATTATGTGCCTTGATGCGGCTCCATGCCTTCAGATACCTTTCATATTTCGGGACAAAGACACGGCGGTCCCATTGGACAGTCACTGTCTTCTGCATTTTATCAGACGTGACTGTACCTAAAAAGACACGCCCTTTGATCTTCAGCGTTCCATGCGTGGGGCAGTGTTCGTCCCCACAATCGTTCTTTTTCATCTCTTCACCTTTAATCGCTCTTCCGGCCTCGCGACCAGAAGCTTGCCCTGGATTATGTATTTGCCTACCTTGAGGGTGATGTCCTTTTTCATCACCCTCTTTTTCTTCCCATTGACGTCCAAAACAAAGGTATTCTTTGTCTCGTCGACGACAATGCCGGTCATCCCGACCAGCTGCCTGTTTTTTGCATCGAGGATGTTGATAGGGATTCCTATCAGCTCATGCCCAAGGATGTTGTGCATGCTTACTCCACTTGGATGCTTTCTGCTGCAAAGCCAAGCTCCACAAGGATTTTCCGTACTTTCTGTTTGTGATCACCCTGCAGTTCGATGTTTCCATCCTTGATGGTCCCACCGCATGCGAGGCTGCTTTTCAGGTTCTTGATGATATTCTTGGTGTTTATCTCCTTCTCATCAATCCCTTCAACCACAGTATACACCTTCCCGAATTTCTTCTTGATGGTGGATACCCTGATTGCCTGTCTTTCCTTTGCTATGGTTTCACAAACACAAAGCTCCTTTGGCAGGCCGCATTGTGTGCATACTTCTGGCATGTTCCTCCTTTACTCTTTTTTTTCTCCACGATGTAGGAGCATATAGAGACGTGCGATGTTTTTCTTGAGTGCGTGCAGGCTGACCTTCGGGACGCTTCCCCGCGCCACCTGTGCGTTCTCCTTCATGAGCTCTTTTTTCACGTCGAGGAGCTTTGCTTCGAGCTCCTCTTTTTTTAATTTTGCAAATTCCTTTCGTTTCATGCCGCGTCACCTGCTATTTCCTTCTTATCAGCCTTTGGCTCTTTCTTTGCACGCGATTTCCGTGGCTTCTTTGGCTTCTCTTCTTTTTTCTCTTCAGCCTTTTCTTCTGTTTTCTCTTCGCCAACTTTCTTTTCTTCACCCTTTACCTCAACAGTAGGTTGTACGGCTTCTGTTTCGTCTTTGAGCGTGATGCTGTCCGGGAGCCTGATATCCGGAGGCATGATGCGTATCTGGATACCGATAATACCGGATTTGAGGCGTGCCTCAGTCTTGGCAGTCCTCACATGGGAAACTGCAATGTCCCCACATTTTTTCAGATATCCCTGATACACACGCCATGATTTTGCCCGTGCACCGGGTATCTTGCCCGACAGAATGATTTCAACGCCCCGTGCACCGGAATTCATGACGTCTGTCATTGTCTTGTGCATGATACCCTTGAACCTGTTCGAGCCGAACCGTTCCAATGAGTTTGCAATACGTTCTGCAACAATCTTTGCATCGAGATTGATATTCTCGACTTCATTGATTTCCACCTGGGGATTTTCCAGATTGAAGTATGATTTCAGGACCTTGGTGAGTTTCTTGATTGCTGCGCCTCCTTTGCCCACGATAAGTCCGGTCCTGAAGGCGTAGATGCTCACTTTCTCGCCAAGGGGAGTCTTACGCAATTTGGTGAAGGAATGGCCAACTTTGCCCAGATTTTTCTCGATATATTCCTGAATCTGCAGTTCCTTCATGTTCTGCTGGACGAATTTGCGCTCAATCATTTCTTGGCCTCTTTCGGTTTTTCTGCCGTCTCCTGGACAACGACTTCAAGATGTGTGCGCTTGTTCTTCCTGCCACCGCGGCGTCCCCCATGCATCGGGATGCTCGCCTTGTGCGCACAGATGTGCACAATCTGTAATAATGATGTATTGAGACCCTTGAACTGTGCATTAGCCTCGACCGAGTCCAGCAACTCTAAAATGTTCTTGCATGCCTTGACTGGATACCTTCCGGGACCGACGCTGCCTGGCTTGTGGCCAAGGTCAAACGTGTATCTTTTCATGGGAATCGCTTCCCGCAACATAGTCACCCGCTCAAGGATTTTCTTTGCATCCTCCAGCTTCCTGTGCCGGAGATGGTTGCATATCTCGACAGAGAATTTGGTCGAGATAGGGAGGCTTCTGCCTACTGCACGTGCCGTGTGCTCATTGTTGAGCTGTGTTGCGTAGTGGTATGCCATGGTTATCGTACCGATGCGCTTGCGCTTGAGCGCGTTGCGCCTATACCGGGTGCATTATGTTTGATTGGTTTTCTCGTCAGGATGAATTCTCCAAGGTAATGGCCAATCATGTCTGGTGTGATGGAGACCACCTGCCATTCCTTGCCGTTATACACTTTGACAATCTGTCCGAACATCTCTGGCAGGACAAGTATGTCGTGACAATGTGTCTTGATATTCTTGTCACCGCTTTTGATCTTCTTGAGGAGCGCCTTTTGATAGTCATTGAAGCCACGCTTGATGCTGCGGCGCGCCCGTGCAGGGAGCAGGAGCGCAAGCTCGCTCAGTGACAGCGTCTTCAACTCTGCTTCTGTCTTTCCACGGTAGATGAATTCTTTTTTGACCATCTTACTTCTCCTTCATTTTGAATCTGCCCGTTTTTCGTGGGTGTAATTTACCAACATTCCTTCCCGGTGGTGCGAAGCGCGGTGCAACAGTGGCACGTCCCTTTCTGCTGGACCGTTTGCCACCGAATGGGTGGTCAACAGCGTTCTGGCTTGTACCCGACGTCTTTGGCCAGTACTTGTTGCGCTGCTTCATCTTATAATACTTTGTGCCTGCCCGCATGAACGGTTTCTCGACACGGCCGCCTCCTGCAACTGTCCCGATGGTTGCGCGGCACGATGCAAGGAAAAGACGTTGTTTGCGTGATGGGAGCATGACTGTAACCATGTCGCCCGTTTTGCTGAGCAGTTTCGCGAATACGCCGGATGCGCGGACAAACTTACCGCCATCCCCCGGCCTGCTTTCTATATTGCAAATGAGCGTTCCTTCAGGGATATCCTTGAGCATTAATGCATTGCCCAATGTCGGTTCACCGCCTATTTTTATCATGTCACCCACTTTTACCCCTTCGGGCGCAATGAGGAGGCCTGTCTCCCTGTTCTCATACATCACCGAAACAAGCGGTGCTGAATGACCAGCACAATGGACAAGGTCCACGACCTTGCCGACAAGCACTTGTGGAGCTGGGTATTTCGCTGCACCAAGATAGTTGAAACTCGGTGCACGGTATGTCGGGCCTCCACGGCCTCTTGCCTGTTGGACGAGTGATTTACCCATTAGAGTATCCCCAATTGCGTTGCGATGTCAATCGCTGGCGTCTCTTTGCTGAAGGTCACATATGCACGCTTCTCACCGGCTGTGGTGACAAGCGTTCTGACCTGTGTGACTTTGGTCTTGAACATGGTCTCGATCGCCTTCTTTATGTCTTCTTTTCTGGCTTTCATATCGACGCGGAATAACAATTTGTTCTCCGCTTCCATGAGCCGGATTGCCTTTTCCGAAGCAACCGGGTATTTGACGATTGTGTATGGGTCCATGTTACATGAAGAGACGCTCTTTCACGAGCCTGTCAAGTGCATTCTTTGTGAACAGTGTCATTCTTCCGGGCATTGCACCCGGGGCAAGGCATTTTGCATTAAGCTGGTTGACAACAACAACGTCAATGCCTTCGATGTTCTGTGCAGCCTTTCGTAATGGGCACGTTCCTTCTCCCACGACGATAAGCGGGCCAGTCTTTCGTTTGTACTTGCGCCCGCGCATTTTCCCTCGTCCAGCGCGCACATGACGTTCAGCCACGCGTTGCAGTTCCTCACCCAAGCCAAGTTTCTCAAACGTGCTTTCCACGTCGCGGGTTTTTGCTATTTTCTCGAGGGATGTATCGAGGATGAGTGGATAGATGCGGGGAACTTTATGCCCTCGTGCTGCAACAAGTTCCTTGTCGGCAACAGCATGCAGTGCGCTCCTGAGCGCCTTGCGTCGCTCCTGCTTATTGATCTTCTTTGTCCAGTCCTTCTCTGCCTTTGGAGGATGTGCTTTCCGTCCTTTTACCATTCCCGGTGCAAATGCACCAACCCAGTTCATCCGCTCACCGCGGGCGCTCATTATTTTCCTCGGCACTCTGCTGATGCCATGACCATAGCAACTCTTGTAATCACGACGGCGCTTGGACAGTTTTGCTGCTGCGCGCTTCCCTGCCATGGGATCTGCGCCATAGGGCTGTCTGTTATTGCTCTCAATGCACAGGACTGCCCGCGAGATGAGGTCTGGTCGATATTCTTCATTGAATTGCACAGGCAAGTCAACCTGACCAGCTTCCTTTCCCTGTCCATCGACGATTGTTGCTTTCATTGTTTTGAGGACGTACTGATGTACACTATCTCCAATGGTTTTTGATCTATTTTTGTGTTAACTCTGATTGGTTCAGTAAACAGTACAAATCTTTTGGTCGGGCCAGGCAAAGACCCTTTGATGAGCACGAATGATTTCTTGACCTGCCCATAGTGGGGAATTCCTCCCATTTGGTTGATTTGTGCAGGATTGTCGCCGATAAGGAGAACCTGCAGATTATAGAGTGTGCGCAGATGGTAGCCGATTCTGCCGGGCATGGGGGCTGTCGGCTGGACTTTCGCAATGCCTTCCGGCGCCATGACAGCTGCCCTAATGCTTTTCTCTGATTTGTGGCTTCTGATAGCAACGCCATGCTTCTTCACGACGCCAGCATACCCCTTTCCCGTTGTGATACCATGAACATCAACAAGCTGCCCATTCTTGAAAACATCTTTGACGTCAACCTCTCTGCCCAGCTTGTCTTTGGCGAATGTCAGCTTCTCGTCTTTGCTGCCGCCTAATGCAATTTCAAAGACCTCTGGTTTTTTCTTACCAATACCGGTCTCTTTTGGCTGGGAATGAACAAGCAGAACAAGATCATCATACACGGGTAGATTGTCCCATGTTGTCTTTTGTTTTTTTGGAAGAATTATTTTGCGCCCTAACTCTTTTTTTGGGCTGTCCATGGTAAGCTGGGAAACAGCCCGCTTCCCATCCGGTGTGTTTTTGTAAAACCGGACTCCCCAGATGACCATGGGTGGGCATTCGACGATAGTTGCTGGAATCGTTATCTGCTCGCCCTTTGAAGCGGAATTGGCTCGCTTGTCAACAATAACAATATGGGTCATGCCCGCCTTATAGCCACCGATGGCAAGCGGCTTGACTGTCTTCACAGTAGGCCAGTTTCGTACTCGGGGATATTCCCGTTTGGCCCGTCGATGAGGCCAAAATTGCATACTCCCGCGTCGCGGGCTTCGTCTTGTTGGCATTTTTGTGTGTTTTGGGCAGAGCCGAGCTCCGTACCAAAGATGCGCCTTTCCATAAGAGCCGTGGAAGAATGGCCCTTTTTGCAGGCTTACTGTTTAAATATCCATTCTATTTAAACAAGCGTAGATTGAGAGGGAATTCCACTCATATATAAAGGTTACTGCGTCGGATCAGTCTATGTGCTTTTCTGCTTTTCACGGAACTGGCGGCGCATGGCTTTCTGCTCGTCGCTGAGCTTTTCCCGGGCTGGTTTCTGTTCCTTGTCTTTTGCAGAAAGCCACGCTTTTCTTTTCGCATATTGCACCGGGTTCCTGATGCGTCTGCAGAATGAGTCCGGCGTGCAAATGCCGAGGTCGGCATAATGTTCTCTCCTTGCGCAATTGGCTGGGAGGATTTTTTCATTCTTTTGCGCTGCGTATCGCAATTGTCCGACGACAATTGTTTCTTTCAGCGGTTCCGGATTGCGCTTGTTCCATTCCCGGACAAGATTATCAATCTTGTCGTGCGGCCAGTTTGCGCACTGCAGAAAATTCATGAGCGTAAAGAGGCTGCGTTTCTTCCCGTCTTCCAGACCTTTGAGGATATTATTAATGCACGGGGGGAAGAGCTGTTCCGGAATCGCATCCGGTGAGTCGGTGAACGTGATAGTTTTTCGTTCGGTGGTATACACTTCTGATGGTGTCTTATGGTCAAATGCCTCGCGCACCAGCCGCCTCGCCTCAGAGGGTGTTGTCAAGTCCCGTGCAAGAAATGTCCTTGCTGGTATGACCTTCTCGGGTTGTGCTAGCTCCTTGGGAAAGGTCAATATCTCCTCTGATAAAATAGGAATAGACACAAGCCCACTTTTTTCGTGGCAGGAATATGGCATTCTGTACAGGTGCCGCGATGCGAGCAGGATAGTATCTATAGACAATACTTTGAACGGGTCGAATTCACCATCAGTCAATAGCTCTTCTTTTTTCACTCGTGCTGAGATTTCTGCCATACTGCATTTTTCCAGTAGCTTCTGCTTGAGATGCTTTCTGATGAACGCCTGCAGGTAAGAGGCAATTGCCCGCGGTACGTCAGGGAATAATGTCCTTGTCTCCCTGTTGCCGATTTTTTCCGGGAATGCTTCAAACGGTACACCAATATGGAATCCATGGTTTCCTGAGAATTTGATGCTGAATGATTGGAGATCATGGTACCGTAGCGCCTCAACAAGAAAAAATGCTGCAACACGTGAAAATTCAAGATCCGGGCAGTCAATGTCCAATAATAGATCCCACCCTTTCCTATTCTCTTCGATTTCTTTCTTGTTCATACCGGGCTTAAGCAGGAGCGGATTGAACCACAATTCTTCAGATGCGTGGAAACTGGTCACACCTTGTCTTGCGAGCTCCAAAATATCTCCAGGATATTGCAGTACGTCTGGCCTTTTCCGGAACGACTCCCCCTGAACAGTGCCCACAGCCTCTTTGTCCCGGGCATGAGCGACAATCGCATCCTGAATCTCTGATCGGCTATAATAAGCCAATGCAATCTTAGGATCTATCATTGTCTATGTGAAGACTGCTGGCTTTAATTATTTTGCTGGGTAGGTTTATATTGCTCTAAAGCGTTTTTTTTTGTGCATGGACTATCTCGAGTCATGGATAGAGAAGCTCAGGCAGACAGACGCCCTTATTCTTGTTGAGGGAAAAAAGGATATGGCTGCGCTTGCTGAGCTCGGGATAACGCACGTTATGCAAGTGAAAGGCCGCCCGTTGTATCAGGTGGTTGAAGCTGTCGCTGCCGGCCACAAGGAATGCATCTTGCTTGTTGATCTCGATAAAGAGGGACGAAAACTCTTTGCTTACTTCACCAAGACACTTTCTGAGCGTGGCATACGCATTAACAACGAGTTCCGGCTGTTCCTGTTCCGTACCACTGAACTGAGGCAGATTGAGGGTCTGGCAAAGTATGTTCGAATTCACATGGAGCCGAAGCGTCGGCTTACATAAGTATTTTATACTTCCATTTCGTTTGTGTCCCCATGAAATTTTTTTCTCTTTTCGTCTGTATGCTGCTCTTTGCAGGATGTGCACAGTCAGTAAAGAAGGTTGAAGCCCCCGTTGTTCAAAAAAAAATCACGAATGAGACAATGCCCGCACCGGAAGAGCAGCAAAAAGAAGCTGTCCCGGAAGGACCGCACGACATAGAAATCAGCCCGGACAAGGAGTTATATGTCATCGGTGAGAAGCCATTATTGAGGTGACTATGGTACCCTTTCTTCTATTACTTTTGTTGCTGGCAGTGCCTGTCCATGCACACCAGATTGGAGTGCGAGTCGTCGGTCGATGCGCGCTGCCGCATTGCGACGGACAAGATGTGGTCATCGGCAAAAGTGCTGGGTCGGATGAAAAACCGAAATGCGTTTACCATGTCGAGCAGACGTGTGCAGAGCCGCTTGTCTGCGACCGTGGCCGCTGCATAGAACCGAGCACACCGTCACTGACAATTATCGTACCACAAGACGGTGCGACTTATTCCCGTGATGAGCGATTCACCGTACTGTTCGATGTCACGAATCAGCCAGAAGGGTCCCATATTGACATTTCTGTTGATGGGACTGTCTCCCATAATGCATTCTCCCCCAAACCTCTGGGACAATTGGGTCCAGGCAAACATACAATTATTATTTCTATTATGTCACGAGGTCATTCTGTCATGCAGGGGCTGGAAAAGACCATTGTGTTCACTGTTGCCACAGCCAGTATCACGGGTCCGACACTCTTTGTCCCCCCCCAACCGGCCGTCGTGCGCGACCCCGAACCAGTTATCCCCTTTACTGCCTATAATCTACCGGAACGGATGCATATCGATGTTTTCCTGAATGGCGATCTGGTCAAGCATGCAGTCACGTCTCCGATAAAAATCCATCTGCAGGAAGGAAAAAATGAAATCATGCTGCAGGCTGCTTTCCGTGATGAAACATTGGACCAAGGTACGAAGAAAAAGATAGTCCTTGAGTACGTGCCAGATCCGTGCCGGTTAATTAGCTGTTCATCTCCGCCGACAGCATGTTACCGTGCAGAAGGCACGTGTACTGAAGGGTTGTGTACTTATGCCCCTTTACCTAAAGGAAGTGCCTGTACCATGACCGAAGCATGCGATGGCAACGGTACCTGCACTATTGCACGCCCATTGCCTCCATTCAAAAGTTATGTGGCAAATCCTACCTCAGAAGAGCGCAAAGGCAAGCTCTTTGTTGCACTGGAACGGTTGAAGAAAGGGACATGGCGGGAGGTCCATTCGGTGGACCCAGCACGGATCACTATCCCCCCGTATGGGTATTATGATGTCGCCTCGTTCTGGAATAAACGTGCTGATTTTACCTTTTCTGACCCGGGCCAGTATCGGTTTTTTGTCCAGTTCGATACAACGCAGCAGTATAAGGAATTCACGGTAAAGGAGAAATAATTGAACAATAATTTTAAATAGGACAAATTTACTCATGGATTCTATGCTCAAGAACCAACTCAAGACTGTCATCCTGCTCGGCCTCTTGACAGGTCTCATGCTCGGCATTGGACAGTTGCTGGGCGGCAAGGTTGGTTTGATGATTGCACTCATCTTTGCCGTCATGATGAACCTTGTCAGCTACTTTTTTTCAGATAAGCTTGTTTTGCTCATGTACCGTGCGCAGGAAGTGGGGAAAGACCATCCTCTGTACACGGAAGTGGCATCGCTTGCTCACGCTGCGCATTTGCCCATGCCTCGTGTGTACATTATTCCAACCGGAACACCAAATGCATTTGCTACGGGCAGAAACCCGCACCATGCAGCTGTTGCTGCGACTGAGGGGATTCTGCGTATCCTTGACAAAGATGAGCTCCGGGGCGTTCTCGCTCATGAACTCTCACACGTGAAGAATCGGGACATCCTCATTGCAACTATCGCAGCGACCATTGCTGGTGTCATCTCTTCTATTGCTAGTATGGCCCAATGGGCTGTCATCTTCGGCGTAGGGGGACGAGATGAGGACAACAATGGTCTGGCCAACCTTGTCGGGTTGCTCTTTTTGGCTATCCTTACTCCGATTATCGCCACAATAATTCAGTTAGCAATCTCCCGCAGCAGGGAATATCTGGCAGATGAGAGCGGTGCGCGCTTAACAAAGAATCCTGAAGCGCTTGCGCGCGCTTTGGAGAAGATAGAGCGCAGTGTTATGCACAATCCAATGCCATTTGGGACAGAAGCGACATCAAGTCTCTTCATCATGAATCCATTCACCACCAAGGGGCTTTTTGCACTCTTTAGCACACACCCGATGACAGAAGAGAGAACGAAGCGGCTAAGGGCGATGGGGATTTAAAATGACATCTGTTTTCGTTTTTCCGACCTATAAAGATGCGTGTGTCGCTTTACAGCCCTACATTGATAAGAATGAACCCATTCATGATGCACTCGTTACAGAAGCCTGTGAGACAGTAGAGAATTATTGCCAGAAGCACTATCCTACGCCCCCACGGAAATATTCCTTAGAGGGAATTCCGATAATGTCGGCCGATGCAGTAATTCCCCAAGAAGAGATTGAGAAGTTGGTCGCTGATGTGGGAAAAGGACGGGAACTCACGTCGCTAACCCTTTTGGATGTCGTTGAAGAACGGGGCAACCGTTACCACTTTTCTGATGGCATTGTAACATATAGTGCAGAATCTGTGAGCATGATAGCGACACGGGGCAATGGCTATCCAAGTATATCTGCGTTAATCGATGCAATCCAAGTACGATTGCATAGGCTAGGAAATCGTTATAATGGGGCTACAATAATTCCCCTCTTTTATACGGTGCAGGAGGAACACCGTTGCACGAAAGAAGAATACCTCTCTCTTGCGGATATGTTTTTTGAGGGGCTTCTTCAATCTGCTCCAATTAACGCGACGCAAAAAGAGCAGGCAGAAGGTGAGTTACAGCTTCTCAGGCAAGCTTTGCGGAAAGAAACTTATGATTGGTGTAAACGCGGACTCTCCCAGGAAGAAAGAACAAAATTCGAAAAAATCTTCTAGTCACATCCCTTCCAGTCGTTTTATCCGTTCATTAATGTCTGGGTGAGTGGAGAACAAGCTGTTCATCTTTCCGCCAAACGTGCGTAGTGGGTTTTCAATGTACAAATGCGCAGTCGCTTTGTTTGCAGCTTCAACAAGTGGCTCATGGTCATCGCGTATCTTTTTCAGCGCACTGGCAAGGCCACTTGGGTGCCGTGTTAATTGTGCTCCGGATGCATCAGCAAGGAATTCACGTTTCCGCGAGACCGTTAGGCGCAGCAACTCTGCAATAAGGGGGGAAAAGATGGCAAGCAGCACACCAAACAAGATAAGCACGATGGCACCACTTCCCTTTTCCCGACGGTCGCTACGACCATAGATAACGGTCCGTAACAAAACGTCGGATAGCATGGCGATAATGCCGATAAACACTGCTGCAATCAGCATCACGCGGATATCATAGTTCTTGATATGACTCATTTCGTGCCCAATAACCCCCTCCAGTTCCGTGCGATGCAGACGGTGCAGTGCACCGGTAGTGACTGTTATAGCCGCGCGCTTTGGCGAAAGACCTGTTGCAAAAGCATTGATTGCAGTGTCGTTAATCACATACATTAATGGCGTGGGGATGCCGGCTGCTAACGCAAGCCCTTCAACCGTGTTGACATAGTGGGGATACTGCTCTTTCTTTGCCGGGACAGCATGGCTTAAGGTCAGCACCAGCTGCGTGCCCGAGAAGTAGATGATAATACCATAAAAGAGAGAGAACATAAAAGCAACAAAAAGGCCCATGGGTGGGCTTCCGACATAGACACCAAGGACGTATCCCAAAAAAAGAATCAGGAAAACAAAGCAAGCCAAAATGACATTTGTCTTGCGTTTATTGTCCGCTATCTGCTCATAAAAGTTCATGCTCAGAATGTGACCTTAACCGCTTCCCGTTCAGCACCTTCTGTCTTGAAGAACTCTTTACCCACAAATCCAAAGAGCCGTGCAATGATAGCGCTCGGGACATGCTGCACTTTGACATTCAGGTCCATGACCGAATCATTATAGAACTGCCGGGCATATGCGATCTTGCTTTCTGTGCCAGCCAGCTCTTCCTGTAACATCAGGAAGTTCTTGCTTGCCTTCAGCTTTGGATAGCTTTCAGCGACTGCAAAAATGGTCTTGAGTGCATTGGATATCTGGTCAGATGCCTTTGCCTTATCTGCTACAGTGCCGCTGATGAGCGAGGCGCGCGCCTTTGTTATCTCAGTCAGCACACCCTTCTCGTGCTTCATGTACCCCTTGACGCTTTCGACAAGGTTGGGAATAAGGTCATATCGCCTTTTTAACTGGACATCAATCTGTGACCATGCATTGTCGACAATACTGGTCAACGTGACAAACCGGTTATACGCATAAATCGTATACAATGCGACAATCCCAACGCCAATTCCGATCCATATAATCATGAGTACTCACCAAAGCCCCTTAATAGTCATAGGTTTTTAAATGTTCACTCCTCATTGGCTTCATCCAAAAAATCCGCTTCGCTCTGGGTTGGCATCGGTTCGGCTCATCCTATAAACCACACTGAGTGGCACCTTCCCGTATGGAGCGACCCCTTCCGCTTGTCCATGGTACCCATTCTTTAGCCTCACAAAAATGATGCCAACCTATTTTTGGATGAAGCTCTCCTCATTATACTCCATATCTAGTATCTCTCGTATGCCCTTTGCCTTGGTGCTGCCTATATTATGTACCTTTATGAGTTGCTCTTCCGGCGCATTGACAAGATTCTTAATAGTTCTGAACTCTTGAAGAAGGGGTTTGGCTAGTCCACTGCCAACACCCGGTAATGCAGAGACGACATATTCCTGCAGTTCTGGAATTGATAACGGTTTCTTTGCATGCAGCGATGGGGGTGCGTTATTTTCTTCCTGCTCCCTGCGTGCAATAGTGGCAATAATCTGTGCAGTCTCTTTATTTGTCCTTGTAAAAAGCATTGGGATTCCAAAACTGACTGCGATGGTGGCCAGCATACCCTGAATAGCATGAGGATGCATATTCCTGACAGTATAGATATCTTCAGCGCCTTCAATAATCACTAGGGGTCGTTCAAAGGTATCCTTTAATCCCCTTAGCTGCGGCAGCAGGCGGCCATCAATGATGCTCTGGACAAAGTCTCCTACTGACTTGTATTCAATCCCGACCCTGCTTGATGCAATGTAATCCCCCACATCCAGTTGCTCAAGCCGGACATCTGCACCAAGTGCAAGAAGCTCCTTGATGATTCCTGTGCCCTTTTCACGGAAATCGGCATAGACCTTCATGGGTCTTTCATCACAGAGTAATGTCTGCTGCACAGGTCGTCCGGTTTTGAGTTTACCTCTGAGTTCTCCTAGGAGCCGGTGCATCCGTCTTTCCTTGTGTACTGCGCTCCATCGGTATGCCTCGTCCCTTGTATTCTTTGTTACCAGCACAATGACGTTCCCTTTGTCATGCCGTGCTGTTCTTCCCCGGCGCTGGATATGCCTGATGGCACTTGGTACAGGCTCATAGAAAATCACTGTGTCCACTGCAGGAATGTCAAGCCCTTCTTCACCTACTGACGAGCTGACCAACACATTAAATGCTCCCTGCCGGAATTCATCAAGGAGCACAAGCTGCTCTTTCTGGGATAAGCCATTTTCTTTCCGGTTCGCCTGCCCGACAAAGGCCTTTGCCTTGACTGCGGGTAATTTGTTCAGCTCATGCACAATTTGTGTGACCGAATCCCGGTATTGGCTGAAGATAATGAACTTGCCTGCTGGGTTCGCTGCTACCCCTTCACTGACAAGGCGCTTGAGCTCTTCCCTTTTTGGATGCTCTTTTTCCTGACTTAGCAGGACATCGCATTTCGCCACAGCCATGCGAAAATAACTATCCACGACCACGTTCTGTGTCGCTTTCACCTTGGTTGTCTTTGCCTCTTCCTCAAGATTTTTGAGATACTTAGCGAGTGTTGCCACCCCCTGTGTTTCTGTCAGCTCAAGGGCGTGCTGGAGCTTCATGATCTCTGCCATTAATGAAACGGCCTTGAGCAGCTCCGGACTCCGGTCGCCTTGACCGAGTTCTGCGTGCAGCTGTCCCTGAAAACCAAGGAGGTCCCTGCGTGACGCCTTCTCCAGCGGCACGGCCGGAGCGAACCCGAGTTTCTTTATCTCTTCTGCTTTCTGGGCGCATGCCAGCTGAAAACACTTTCTCAATTGCACTATTTCGTCAGGCAGGTAGACTTCCTGCCATTGTACCTTGACCTCCTGAATATACGGTTGAACATCGCTGTCATGGTCAGTCCGTACCTCAACTTCTTCAATGCCAAGATTGGTGCAGACTTCCTGGATGTGCTCCAAATCAGCGCCGGGCGACGCAGTCATCGCAACAAGACGCGGATAAGTGGCCTTTTCCAGATATTGTTTGGCGAGCCAGACATAGCTGTAATTGCCCACTGCCCGATGGGCTTCATCAATGCCAAGCAGGGACACGTACTCGAATGAAATGCGTTTATTGATGATATCATTTTCCAATCCCTGTGGCGTCGAAAAGATAATGCGTGCCTTTTTCCAGAGTTCTTCCCGTGTCTCGGGCTTGACATGGCCGGTGAAGATGGCCATCTCTGCAGCAGTGATATGCAAGTGCTTGAGAAAGACATCATAATACTGCTTGATGAGTGGTCGTGTCGGGCCAAGCAGGAGCACTTTGCTTTCCGGGTGCTGCTGCAAACGGAATGCAGTAGCCATCAGAAAGACATTTGTCTTGCCCAATCCCGTTGGGAGGACAACAAGCGTATTGTACTGTGTGCACGTATTGAAGATTGTCTCCTGATACAGACGTGGGACAAAGTCTTTCAGCATTGTTTATCAAAATCGACCTTTGTTTAAAAGCTCTATGCGTGTCTGTCCAGTGTCCAGTGGCTTTTTAGAAATATTCTAAAAGTCAGCACCCCTTCTGTTTCGTATGCAAAAAGGTGTCATTACTACTCGTCTTGTGAATCTTTACGAGGCACCCTGCTCATCTCACCTGGCACACCAACTGTTGCTCGGAGAAACCGTCACTCTCACGGAAGACCTCGGGGACTATGTCGCTGTCGTGACAGAGCATGAACACTATTATGGCTATCTTGAAAAAACCGCGTACAGACTATATAGAGCAGATGAACCGCTGTATGCAGCACATGACTCTGTCCTGGTAACTGACAGAATGCGCCAGCTGTCCAGTGACCGTCGTGTGCTTGCAGGCACCAAATTGGAGTACACTGATGTTGAAGGATCATACGTTGCAGTACGGCTGCCTTCACACGAGACAATATGGACGGACATTAAAGGCCTTGTCTGCAACCCGAGACCATCACCTTCTCAGATAACCAAGACTGCCAGCACTCTTTCTACATGGCCAATCCCTTATCTGTGGGGTGGTGTGTCTCCTGAAGGCATAGATTGTTCTGGTTTGATGAAATTGATAATTCGTCTAAATGGGATGGATGCATTTCCTCGTGATGCATGGCAGCAGTATGCGCGGATAGATAGATTTCTATATGCCGCCGACAGGACGCCACCAGCAGGATCAGTCATTCCCCGTCAAGAGCTCTGCGCAGGGGATCTTGTATTCTTCCGGCAACCGCCGCGGGACACCGTCACCCATGTTGGGATGATGCTTGATTCTCAATCTTTTGTCCATGCTTCCCGGCGCATGCATGAAGCCACTGGGGGCAAGAATTGCATTGCGGTATCAACCTTCAGCCGCGACGCTCTTTTTGGGGATTACTATGCAGAATGCTGCCTTGGCGGGCGGAGGTTTTTTTGATGGATAAGCGTGCATCTTTTCTGCGGATTTTCGCAAAAGCAGAGAAAAAATACGGACTGTCAACAAAGCGTCTTGCTGCCGAGGGATGGCTACATGACTGGCAAGTGCTTATTGTTACTATCATGAGTGCCCAGTCACGCGATGAGATAACCATACCTCTTGCTGAAAAGCTCTTTGAGAAATATGGAACACTGGAAAAGCTGGCTGGGGCGTCCTATGATGATGTGTTTGCCATTCTAAAGTCACTGAATTACAACAGGACCAAGAGCAAGAATGTCATTGCAGCGGCTCGACACCTTATCGAGCATTACAATGGGAAAGTGCCACTGACCATGGATGAGCTGCTCACGATTCCCGGCGTCGGGAGGAAGACTGCGAATCTTGTCCTAGCTGAGTGCCATGGAAAGGATGCAATTTGTGTTGATACCCACTGCCACCGCATTCTGAATGTCTTGGGCATTGTCAAAACAAAGACGCCGCATGAGACAGAAGCGGCGATGATGGATATTGCTCCACGGCCGTACTGGTCCCGGATAAACAGGATTCTTGTCCTCTGGGGCAAGGATTGTCCGGGAAGAGAGAAGAAAAAATTACTGAAAAAATTGGAAGAACCGTAGATATTTTTTCTCACCTGCTCCGCTCTACAAGGCTCCGCATATCCCACGTCTCACACATCCCTTGTCGCCTTTTTGCGTTGGTCAGGGAGTTTGTAAACCGCTTCATCAAGGACGCGAATGATTCTGGTTTCCAATGGTACGTATAAATCTGCTTTGCGCAGGCCTGCGCGGATACCGTCATGCCGTGTCACATAAATCTCAACCATGGCACGAGCAGGCCGATAGAGCACGCCAGCGATATCGCCTTTGTCTGGACCAAGCAGTGCAATTTTCAACTGGTCGCCATACTGGCCCATAATCCGTCCTTCGAGATGCATCCGTTCTTTACCGTGGTATTCCCACTCTAGTTCTTTACCTGTATTGCCTAAATCCATCCATTCAATGGTGTGTCGTGACATTTTTTATTCCTCCTAATCAAGCAAATCAGTTAGCACTACATCCTGAATAATGGTTATGCTCTTGACAATATCTTCCAACTCTTTGGGAACTGATGGTTGTTTATCAACGTTAAATCCAATGATTGGGCCGTCAGGACATGGTTTCGTTTCAAGGACGAGTTCTACCTTATAGAGCCGCTCAAAATCGTTTTTGGTGCTTTGTGCATGGAGCGTGGCATTGCAATAGGTGTGTCCCGTGATGTGTATACCGT